>JAFGTU010000005.1 GCA_016933985.1 Sedimentisphaerales bacterium
ACCCCGCAAGACCAGCCAGCGAAAGAAATTCCTCACAATCGACAAGGATTCGCCGCACACGCTAATCTTTTACGAAAGCCCACATCGCCTGAAAGCCTTCCTAATAGATGCGATAGAGGTCTTCGGCGACCGCCGCGCCGCTCTGGCAAAGGAACTGACAAAAATGTTCGAATCCGTCAAGCGAGGCCGACTATCGGAGCTCCTCGCCGAACTCGATGAAAAACTCAAAGGCGAATACGTCGTCGTCATCGCAGGAACGCAAAATGAAAGGCCCGACAAATGCTGAAAACCGTCTTCAAATTGTGCGTATGCCTCCTTGTAATCGGTATCGATTCAGGCGTCGCAGCACCAGTCAGAGAAGCCAAGCTCTGGCAACCGGTTGAATGGAAGTTTGAGAATCCGAGTCACGCCGGCAACCCATTCGACCTCGTTGTCAAGGCGACCTTCACGCACAAAGAAACCGGCCGAAAGATCCAAACGGAGCTTTTCTACGACGCCGGCGACGCATGGAAGCTCCGTTTCACCGGCACGCTCACGGGGCAATGGCAATTTGTCACCGAGAGCGACGATCCCGACCTCAAAAGCCTCGAAGGTCAAGTCAAAATCCTGCCTAATCCGGGCGTGCCGGGCTTTATCACCAACTTCGGCAGTAAGTGGGGCAGGCTCGGAACCAATGAAGCCTTTGTCCCGCAACTTGTGATGTACTGCGATCCCACAGCTTTCGCCGGCAAGCCGGAGCGAATTGACGCCGACATCCGAGAATTCTTCGTCGAACACGGATTCAACGGCTTTCATACCGCCGTCCTTTGTCGCTGGTTCGACTTCGATAAGACCCGCTCTGACGAAATCACCGCGCCCGATCCCAATCCCGACCCGCGAACTTTCGAGGCCCTCGAGCTGCTCTTGAAAAAGGTCAACGCCGCCGGCGGCATCGTCCATATCTGGGCCTGGGGCGACGAGCAGCGACGAATGACCCCGCACAAATGGGGCATCAACGGCGAAGTCGATCGGCGCCTCCAGCGTTACATCTGCGCACGCCTGGGCCCGCTGCCCGGCTGGTCCATGGGATACGGCTTTGATCTGCAGGAATGGGTCAAGCAAGACGAGCTGCGAACCTGGCACAAGTACATGCACGATCATTTAGGCTGGCCCCACTACCTCGGCGCCCGCGCGCCGGACCTCGAGCAGATTTGCGCTCGCCTGGACTACTCCTCGTATCAGCAGCATCGCCCCGACTACAACATCTACGTCAAGGCCATCGAGCAATACCCCGACAAGCCGACCTTCCTCGAAGACCGATTCCGCGTTCGCAAGGAAGTCTATCCGGATAAAGACTACGATCTCGATATGACACGCCGCGGCCTGTGGCACTCGACGATGGCAGGAGGAGCGGCAAATATCTGGGGAAATCTCCTCGACCCCCGCTCCGACGGGATGTCTCACCCATACCCCAACAAGCATCAAATCAAGACTTGGTCGCTCTTTTGGAAAAGCAGATTCAAGAAAGATATGGTCCGCGACAACAGCCTGACAGACGGCCTCTGCCTCAAGGTCCCCGGCAGGCTGCTCGTCTTCTACAAAGAGGACGCCGACTCAATCGAGATGAACCTCGCAGAGCTCGCCGGCAATTTCCACGCCGTAGCCGTCGATACCAAAACCCAGTACAACGAAATCGAACTAACCGACCTCAAGCCCGAACCCGCCCAACGTTTCAAAGCCCCTCACCGCTCAGACTGGGCCGTGGCAGTCCAGGCTGAGAACTGATTCCTTGACAAGCAACGCCCCGCGTTATTACCCTGTAATGGCCGGGCTAACGGTGACAAAAGGCACGAGGATGACTATGAGATTGAAGTATGCCACAGCGTCAATCGCGTTTCTACTGACGATCTCCAATTGCGGCGTTACTCTCGGCGCCGCTGCCGGAAGCGATCCCAATGCCACTGCCAGGGTCGAACCCAACGCTCCCACGCCCGAACTGCCCTTCGGCTTCGTCCGCGGCGACGTCGTTAGCTATTCCTACGTCCCCATCCGTCTCTGGAGCCCAAAGGAGGGTATTGGCATCCTGCCTTACCTGTTCGAATACAACCTCCAGGCCCACAAGGACGGAACGCCGCTCGAAACCTTCCACGATGAGAATATCCGCAGAATCGACATCGCAAGCAAGTGGTCAACCGCCATTATGCTCTACCCGCGACAGTCTGAATACCGAGACGAAATCATCAACCTAATGCTCCGCTGCTTCAAGAAACGCCAGCTTATCATAATGGCCGACTACCACGACGGCCTGACCGAAAGTGCATACCTCAAGGTAAGAGAACTGCTCGATAAGCTCTGGCAGGACCGCGACAAGACGCTGGTCAGCCCCGAGGGTGACATGGCGACCGGCCTGCAGCTCATCAACAATGTTCTCGCCGTCAAGCTCGGCGACGAAGGACTCTGCGGACTCGGAACAAAGGGCCTCCAAAAAGTCTATAGAGATTTCAACGACAGGGTCCGCTACTGGAAGCGCGACGACCAGACGCCCTTTACCCACATCCGCGGCTGGTACAATCTGATCAGCTACACCGGATTCGACTACAAGGGCTGCTACGCCGCCACCCAGAACGACATCGATGAGCACGGCCGGCATCAGCTCCCCGCAAACACACAGGCCATCGGCGTCGATGTCTATCACTACTGGTTCCCCAAATACAGCCCCTTCGACCCCGCTGATCTGGCCGTCCCGCGCAGGAGGGTCCTCGAACACACCACCGAATGGCACCGCCTGCGAACTCTATATTACCCCAAAGGCCTGAAAGTCGGAGTCTGCGAG
>JAFGTU010000038.1 GCA_016933985.1 Sedimentisphaerales bacterium
AGCTGATGCACGAACACCATCACCTCCACCCACGCCTGGTCGGTCGCGACAAGCGTCACCAGGTCCGTGCTCAGCGTTACCGTCGCCCCGAGCTCCACGTGCTTGGCCTGCACTATCGCGTTGAAAGGCGCGCCAATCCCGCATCGCGCCAAGTCGAGCTTGGCCTTCTCCAGCGCGGCTCTGGCGGAGTCCTCGGAAGCCTTCGCCGAGTCCAGGTGCGGCTTGCGAAGCATCAGCTCGAGATCGTCCTCGCCTGCAACTTCGTCCAGGAGGTCGTACTCGCGCTTGGCGACCTCTCCGCTGCCCTGTTCGAGCTTGAGGTCCCTCACCGCCTTGGCCAGGTCGCCCTCTCGCTGCCTTACCAGCACTTCATAATCCATCGGGTCGATCTCCATCAGCCTGCACCCCGCCTCCACGAAGCCGCCGGGCACAACTTGCTCGGAGACCTCCAGTATCCGCCCGGAAACCTGCGGACGCAGCGTCACCTGCCTGGCGGAAACAACCGTGCCCATACCAGTAACAGCCGTCGGCCCGTCTTTACGGGCCGCGGCGACAACCTGTACCAGCTTAGGCTGCGGCGGAGGCTTCTGCCGGCCTATCCGGGGACTCGTCGCCATCTGATATTGGTACAGCCTAACCGCCCCGTAGATAACGGCGGCCGCCACCGCCATCTTGACGCCGCCCCAAAAAAGAATGCCTAATTTGCCCGGACGTCCCTCGCCTCTGCCGCGCCCGCTTCTCTCAGTCCCTGTCATTGTTGCTCCTGTTCATCAGTCCTGTTGTCCTGACCTTCTTCGGCTGGGTCACCGCCCTGCTCGGCCCACGTCGGCTTGCGATCTGCCGGATTACACGAGCCCGCAATCGCCCGGTGAAGGTCTATCCGCAGCTCGATGAGCCTGCGCCGCGCCGTCGCCTCGGCCCGCTCCAGCTCCTGAAGCGACGTCAGCGACTCCAACACTCGTATGTAATCAACCTGTCTCTTGGTCAGTCGCTCATGGTTCTGTTCGTATGTCTGCTGCGCCAGCTCCAGCCGACGCCTGATATTGTCCAACAGTAGCTCCTGATGCCGCTGCTGCGTGAGCACCGTCTCGATCTCCTGGATCGCCTCCAGGACCGTCTGACTCCAGGAGTCCAGACGCTCTGCGACTACTGCGCGGTTGCGCTGCACCTCGGCCTTGCGCTGCCGACCGTCGAATATCGGCATAACGGCGTTGGCCGCCAGATTCGTGAGCCAGTCGTCAAAAAGGTCGCGGGCAGAAGCGCCTGAGCTCGTCGAGACACTCGCCGAGATGCTCAGCCGCGGATACTGATCGGCTATCGCCGCCGCCAGACGCTCGTCGGCGGCCTGAAGCTGCCTGTAGCCCTGGCGAACGTCGGGCCGTCGCCACAAAACATCGGCCGGCACGCCCAAAGCCGGCAAAGGACCAATCTCCGCAAACTCTATCGCCGTCTCCTGCCAGCTCAACTGCGGACTCCTGCCCAGAAGAACCGACAGCTCATACTGCAAGACCTCGATCGTCTCCTGGGCCGAGATCAGTTGCGCCTCCGTTGAAGCCACCAACTGCCGCTGCCTGAGAACGTCCGCCGCCGCAGCCATGTTATTTCTGAACTGCACCGTCACGATATCGAGCACCTTTTCGTTGACAGCCGTCTGCCGTCCGGCGATTTCAGCCAGCGATTTGGCCTCGGCGAGCTGGTACCACGCCCCGGCAACCGAGGCCGAGATTGTCACCGCAGCCGCATCGACTGCCTCCTGTTGAGCCTCCACGTCGCGCCAAGCCGCCCGCCGAGTCGAGGCAAGCTCCGACCACAAATCGACCTCATAGCTCGCCGCGACGCCCACGGAATGAAGAGGCGTCTCAGTAACCCCGGCCGAGTTATGCAGCCGGCTCTTCGACGCCGACGCCGTCAAATCCGCCTCCGGCCATAGTGATGAGTCCGTCCGCCGCGCAACCGCCTGCGCCTGCGACAAACGGTCCCACGCTACAGCCAAATTGAAGTTGCCTGAAAGGGCCTCCTCGATAAGCCCGTTCAGCTCATCGTCGCCCAGCGCCCGCCACCAATTCGCATCCAAAAAGCCCGAGCCTTCAGCCGAAAACGCCCCCGGCAGCCCCAACGGTATCTCAGGACCCCGTGCATCCCGCCGGCAGCCGCCCGTCAAAAACAGCAGCACAGCAACAGTAATACACTCGTATATCATTGTTCTCATGTCTTTTCGTCCCCTTAGTATAGCATTTCCGCCCCACAAAGCATACCAGAATCCACCCCCTAACTCCCCCCGATATTACCCACCCGGCGTCCAAGCCAGCATCCACCCGCCCCGGTCGATCGCGCCTACGCCACCGGGATTGTCCTCGGAGCCACAAAAGTACGCTGGGAACCAACAACCGCTGATTAACCGCCAGTCCCGTACTGGCAGCACAATTAGCCTGCAACCCCAGGTGCCCGCCCAGTCGCTCGACATTAACACCACGCCCTTAAGCGAGCATGATCCAGTCAAGTCACACACTTCTCTGTCGGCAAATTCAAATCTAAGGTTGACAAAGCCCCGGATATGTGATAAACTGGATTACAAATGATAGCATGGGAGTACTTTTGTTGATGTGACCCCATGAAGTGTGCGCAGTATCAAGAGAAAGTCCATTTGTGAGAAATGGAAATGGAGATTGAAAAATGGAGAGTTCTTTACTTTCAAAAAAACTGTGCCGTATTTCTGCGATCCTTGCCGTCTGTTGCGGCAGTTTATCAGTTCACGCCGAATATGGCGGCGGAGATGGCACGCCTGAGTCACCTTATGAAATATATACAGCCGAGCAGTTTGGGGATATGAGTAATGATAGGGACAAGCATTTTATCTTGAAAGTTGATCTTGTCTATTCGGAAGATGCCGGCATGCGAATGGGTCAGCCGTTCTATGGTGTCTTAGACGGCGACGGCCATGTCATCAGCAATTTTGTTGTTAATAAACCTTATAATGACACCATTGGCTTGTTCAACAGTTTGCGTTCAGGTGCACAGATTAAGAATCTCGGGATAGAGAATGCTATGGTCATAGGTGATATAGAAGTAGGTGGCATTGTAGGGGAGAACTGGGGTGGGCTTATCAGCCGGTGCTATTTCATTGGCACAGTTTCCGGTACAAGTAGTGTTGGAGGTATAGTAGGCTGGAATTACGGAACACTCGAACAGTGTTATGCTGTCGGACAAGTTACAGGAACATCAGAGGTCGGTGGGCTAATAGGACATAACTACAACAGTGGCCAACTAATCCAATGCTATGCGATCTCTGATGTTTCGGGGCATCACAGGATTGGAGGGCTTGTCGGATTCAACTCAGCGATAATTAGTGAGTGCTTTGGCGCCTGTAGTGTCAATGGCGCAATTGGCGAATCCGATGTTGGTGCATTAGTCGGCTTTGTCAGTTCAGGCTACTATGCGCGCAACAGCTTTTGGGATAACTCGATTTGTCAGAACAATCCGGGCGAGGCAGCAAGAGGACTTCCCACGTCGTGGATGAAGGAAATGAAAACTTATAGTCTGAACGACTGGGATACTGAGGTTTGGACTATAGATGAAGGCAATGATTATCCCCATCTCGCCTGGGAGAATGCTTCGGGTGAATTGATCCACATGCCCCAGATTAGTATGGTTGGATCCGGTAGTGAGTCCGATCCTTATCAAATCGAAACAGTGGACGATTTTTTGCTTGTAGGTAGAGGACGCTATTTCTGGGATAAGCATCTTATGCTCATGAATGATCTCGACCTCAATGACACTTATACCTTGAGAATAGGATTATATGAGGCATACCAGTTCACAGGTACATTCAACGGAAATAACCATGTAATCGCCAATATTTCTATCAGTCAAGACAATCAGAAATTCCTGGGAGTATTTGGATGCGTTGGCGGGGGGCATATCAGTCATCTAGGATTAAAAAACGCGGATATCCGAGGGCGGAGATATGCTGGAGCATTAGTCGGGCATCTTAATGGCGGCACAATAAGTCAATGTTATGCGACTGGGACCGTTAGAGCCGGTATCGATACTACAGACAGTTCTTGCGGAGGCTTAGCTGGAATCATAAGTAGTTGTCTTATTACTGACTGTTACTCTTCTGTTTCCGTAGAAAACGCTGGCACAGGAAGGTATACCGGCGGGCTCACCGGTTACGCTTATTCTGCTACGATTACTCGTTCATATTCGGTCGGTAGTGTTCTAGGAGGCGGATATCAGGATGGAGGGCTTGTCGGTTACCTCAACGGACAAATCTTTGATAGCTTTTGGGATACTGACCGCTCTGGAATGGACTTTAGCGACGGAGGTGTGGGATTGAACACAAGCCAGATGATGCAAATGCAAACATATGGTCTCAACTTCTGGGATAACGGAGCATGGTCTATTGATGATGGCAATGATTATCCGCATCTCGCCTGGGAAGAATCCGAGGGAACACCTATAATCCTCCCCACGATACCTTTGGCGGGAAACGGCACAGTCGCAGATCCCTACCAAATCGCTTCAGTTGATGATTATGCTCTGCTAACAATGGGTCGATATTTCTGGGACAAACACCTCCTTATGGTTCAAGACCTTGATCTCAAAGGCATCCGCTTGAGGCCAATAGGCTACGATTACTACCAGAACTTCACTGGAACCTTTAATGGAGGCGGCCATCTAATTCGCAATGCAGAGATTTCTTGGCCCAATACAGACTATATTGGTCTCATTACCTATTTAGGCGAGTATGCATTGGTTGAGAATCTTGGCCTCCAGAACGTCGTCATACTGGGAGACCATTGTGTAGGTGGATTAGTCGGAATGTGTGGTGATGGAGCAACAATAAGGCAGTGCTATGTTACTGGTGATGTCAGTGGTCACGAGGACGTTGGTGGATTGGTGGGTACAAATAACGGCGAAATTGAAAACAGTTATTCCAACGCCTCTGTACGTGGTAGTCGCAATGTAGGTGGTTTAGCTGGCACAAATGGAGAGGAAGTCACTTATTGCTATGCAAGCGGACCTGTTGCTCCCAACAGCGTTGCAGGAGGTCTCATCGGAAAAAACCGAGGACATGTCAGCAGCAGTTTCTGGGATGTGGAAAACTCAAATGCCGAATCAAGTGAAGGGGGAAGCCCCAAAACAACAATGGAAATGATGAGCACCGAAACCTTTGAGGGAGCCGGATGGGATTTTGCCCCTGAGCAAATTGACGGCACCCCGCAGGTCTGGAAGATATTCCGCCAAGGCGAAGATTACCCTCGTCTATTCTGGCAACCTGATCTTCCAGGCGATATTGTGGGGCTATATGGTGTGGGATTTGAAGACTTTCAAGAAGTTGCTGCGTATTGGGGCGTCCACGACTGCTCAACAGGTTGTGGGGCCGCAGACATAGACAGGAGTAATTCCATTGGATTTGGCGATATATCGATCTTAGCCGGGAACTGGTTAAGAGGGAAATAGGCCCTGCATATATGTTTAATGGATGAACTTCTCTGTGGAATCGCGTGCCACCACAGAACTTTGGTATGTTCCCCTTGGAAAAACACCGATAGTGGGACCGTTGAAAAATCCGCAATTCATTGTGATTCTTTTGATTGACTGCCCCGTCGTCAGCTATCCGCCCTCCGTCCTCTGCCCACCCCCATCTCCGTCAAATAGCGAATGATCAATACCCCCGACACCCCGATATTCCCCAAATCCCCTCTAACCCATCCCTTAATCTGTGTTAATCTGAGAAAATCTGGGAAATCTGTGTTATTCACTTGACTTCAAACATTAAATATGATATAATATGCACTAAACTGAATAAGTAAATTATGGAGGGTCGAATCTTGACCAAGTATCGAACACCAAACATCCAGCACCCAGCAACGAGATTCGAACAACGTTTCCTCATATTACCTATCTTGCCCATCTTAGTGCCTTTGTGCCTTTGTGGCTGTAACCAATTATGCAAAACAAACCCAATTTCAAAATAGGCAAAATAACCTTAAACCCTTACCGCAAAAAGTATTATGAAGATTTCCAGCCCCTCCACCCCCGAAAAAACAAACCCAATCAAACCCAATCCCCCGCTGCTTTGCACCTGGCATGAAAAGCAGGCGCCGCCGGGCGGATGCCCGGCGGGTAAAACCTGCAATTACTTCCTACTTGGCCTCGGCGTACTTCGCCCAATGGTCGGGGAAGAATTCTTTGGCCTTGGCTTCAAGCTCTTGGTCGCTTATGGCGGTCAGCCGGCCTTCGACTTCGTATTGGTCGATCACCCACCGGGCCAGCTTATGAACCCGAATCTTGTTAATCCTGTCCTCGCCCTTAAGGCCGAAGAATTCGTTAAGCCAATGCGCCACGCCGTCGGCGCCGCTCTTATCGGTAATCGCCACGCGGGCGGGCTTGCCCAGCAGCTTCTCCGTATCGAAGATATTGTATATCCGCTCATCCTGTCGAAGTCCGCCGGCGTGGATGCCCGCGCGAGTCGTATTGAACGCCCGGCCCGCAAACGGATAGTTGTCCGGAATCGGCAGCCCGATGGACCGCATATAGTTGGCCAGCTCCGTAATCACCATAGTATCTATCCCGCACGTATCGCCCTTCAAAGCAATATACTCCATCACCGCGCCCTCCAAAGGTGGATTGCCCGTCCGCTCGCCGAACCCGAACAGCGTCGTATTAACAGCGTCGCAGCCGTACAGCCAGGCCGTCCCGGCGTTGGTATGCACCTTGTGGAAATCGTTATGCCCGTGCCACTCCAGCCGATCACTCGGAACGCCGACCTCCCGGTTCAGCTTGTAGATAAGTTTCGGGATGCTCCTCGGAAGCTCCGCCCCCGGATAGCTAATCCCAAATCCCATCGTATCGCACAGGCGGATCTTGGCCCTCTGCTCTTCGGGGACCTTTTCGCTCATCTCCATCAGCCGCTCGACAAACGGCAGGACGAAGCCCTCGATGTCCGCCCTTGTTATATCCTCCAGGTGGCACCTCGGCCTGACCCCCGCCTCAAATGCCGCATCGACGACCTCGCAGTAGCTCTCCATGCACTCCTTGCGGGTGCGGAATTTCAACTTCTGGAAGATATGGTAGTCCGAGCAGCTCGTAAGCATCCCGCTCTCGGTAAGCCCGGCCTCCTTGACAAGCCTGAAATCCCCCTTGACCGCGCGTATCCACCCGGTGCACTCCGGATACTTGTGCCCCAGCGCCCGGCAGCGGTCCAGCGTCTCGCGGTCGTTCTTGGTGTAGAGGAAGAATTCCGTCTGCCTGATAACGCCGTTCGGCCCGCTCAGCTTGCTGAGCAAATCGTATATATGAACCATCTGCTCGATAGTATAAGGCGGCCTGGCCTGCTGACCGTCGCGGAACGTCGTATCGGTTATAACTATAGGCCGATCCTTAATCCCGGCAAAATCAAACTCCACGGCCTCCCCGTCGATATTCTCAATCGCCGCCCCCTCGAATCTGATCAAAGGCGGAAGGCTGTGAACAAAAATATCTTCAACAAGATTCGGCTCCTTCGTATCGACAAGCCGATGTTTCTTCTTTGCCTTGCTCATCAAAAAACCTTTCTACTCTTCGACCTTAACTCCCTGCTCCTTGCAAACGTTCGCGATGAACTCCACTGCTGCGCCGACCGTCTCAACCGACAGCGCCGCATCCTCATCCATCTCAATTCCGAATTCCTCTTCGAACATCGCAACCAATTCAATCGACTGGACGCTCTCAGCCCCCAAATCCGACGTGAAATTGTCCTCATTCTTTATCTCATCGACATTGAGCTTCAAGACTTGTGCCGTGACCGCTTTAACTCGTTCTTCCACTGTCGCCATAGATTTGCTCCTGTATTAGTGTCGTGCCATCATTTCTTTTCTCCCCTTCGCCAGCGCCTCTTTCCGCTGCGGCGCGGTAATCTCGAATATCGCCTCCCACATCGCCTCCTGGGCCTCGGTCCACTTGCAGCGGCGTCGGCTCATCGCAGTCCTGGCCGTCTCGTAGAGCTTTTTCCTTCCGAATCCCTTCGTCACCACGCCCTCGATGAACCAGGAAAAAGACGGAATGTACTTTGGCAGCGGCTTACCCGTCGCCATTATTATCGCCATTGCCCCGACGTAGGAACCTGTATTGAGCAGCGTTCCTATCGATGTCTTGGTGTGGTCGCCTATCAGCGAACCGACCTTCGTCGAGCCGGTATCGATCGCGTTGTGCCCATCCAGCACCACCGAGACGGTCGAATAATCATTCTTCAAATCGCTGTTCGTCGTCAGCGCCCCCAGGTTCACCCATTCGCCGACGTAGGCATGACCCAAAAAACCATCGTGATACTTGTTGGAATGTCCGTGGATGATCGATTCCTCGACCTCTCCGCCGACGCGGCACATAGGCCCGATGGAATTGCCCTCCCTGCACTTTGCCCCCAGCAGTATGGAATCCCTGCCGATATAGCAGGGCCCTTCGATCCTGCTGAACGGGTGAATCTGGGCGCCTTGGTCGATATAGACAGGCCCATGCTCGGCGTCGATAACAACCATCGGATGCACTCGCGCACCGGGTGCTATATAGACATCTTTACTGCTTCCCAGAATGGCTTTGGGCTCGTCGATAGCCCCTTCGATTCCGCTGCGCCCGGCCGCCGCAAAGTCCGCCCGGAGCTGCTCGGGATTGGCCAGGATCAGGTCCCAGGTGTATTGCCATTTTGCAAGTGCGCACGGGACATTCGTCAGCTTCGCCTTGGCCGAAGCGATGAACCCATCGATATCCCGGCAATCAAGCATGGCGGCGTTGTTTCTCGTGATCCTCGCATAAACTACCCCGCCGCCGGTCTCAACGCCGACTTCGCTCGGCCCGGAGCAGGCAATATCAAAAGTCTCAGCCTTGAGCCGCCCGTCAAGAATCAGCAAATCATCGCCCGTCAACGCCGAGAAATCATTCACCGCCCCGGAAACCTCCGCGCGATAGGCATCGGCCATGTAATCAGGAACAAAATAGGCAACATCCTGAGCGCCGGTTTTCCCAATCAGCTTATCCCTGAGCGACCCGAATCCGCATCGAAGCTCCCACAAAGGCCGACTCAAGGCCAGCGGGTAGAACTTGCCTCGCGCCTCTTCGCATCTATCAACCAAAACCAATCGCATAAAACGCTATTCCTTTCGTCACGACCCGCCCCGACAATCCAGCATTGCCGAGCAAACCGAAAAATCTCACGGCGAGTCGATGATGCCGACCACAAAGCTCCTTGTGAGTTCAGTTATGGCGGCCCAGCCTCGCTCGCTGTCTTGCGCTTTGAAGCTCACAGCCAGGCCAAGGCTCTGAAAACGCACCGTCTTGTCTGGGGCGCGTTGCGGGATTCTACTAAGAACGGTCAGGACCGTCAACTTCAAAAAACAGGCCTTTCCCCCGAAATGTTGCTGCCCCGCAGCAAGGTATCCCGACGGCCACATTGCTTAAAGGATTTACGGCATCTGCAGGCAACGAATCTCGCCGCTAACGGTCAGCCCCCCGCATTCCCGTGAAATCTGAGGCATCCGCCTATTACTCCGCAGCACCTCGTTTTGCGGGTTATCATTGCGAGAATCGCCTAACGCAGCTCGATGCAATCTCATACTCCTCGAAGTATAGAGGCCGTTCCCGCACAAGACGCCTTACAATGACGCCTACAACCTTCATCTTGACGGAGTATTACTCATCAAGCAGGCCGCGCCCGGAGGGCACACGCGCCGCCGATCGTTCAGTGCTGCCCCAGGGTCGCAACCCGGCGTCGGCGGGCTTCGGCTCCTTTTGAGAATCCCGTATTTCGCTGCGGATCACGCGCAATTCATCGGGCCAATACCTGTCGCCGACGGCCATTCGCTCGATATGAGATCCGTCATAGCTATAGAGCATCTCGAAGTACTGGCGCGCGCGCATCGTGCTGTCGCCCGACCAGTCGTTAACCGCCACAACATCAACGAGAACGGCACCGGTATCGTAATCCACCACTTCTGGTTCACCAACGCCGTCAGCCCGCTCACTCGCATCAGGCACGATCCCTCCAGCCGGCTCGTTTCTTTTTCTTGCCGATTCCGTCTTCTGGACCACATCTCCGATAACCTCGCCCCCCCTGACCTTGAAGTCTTCGCTGTACCAATATCCCAGCATGAACTTCGAGACCTGAACTGTGACCTCTTTTGCGGCCTCCTGAATACCCTTTGCAAAGAAATACAACCGCTGCGGCACTTTGACCGGGTCCGACGCGTCCGAAAAGCCCGACCACAGGATCACCTCGTTGTTGCGCGCCGCATCCCGCTGGCTCAACTGATTTTTCCCCGCAATGGGATTGAATATGCCAAGTCGAACTCTATATCGGTATTCTCCCCCAGGCTCGACAGTGTCATCGTGCGCCCAGAATACCAGCTCATTAAGCCCCCGGAGCTGGGCTATTGATTCAATTGAGAGCTCCTTGAGTTTCTTACGGACATCCTCAACCGTCGGCTTGCTTGATGCCTCTCGCTTCTCTACCTGACTTTCGGACGAAGCCGCCTCGTCTCGGCCCGTCCTGCTCCTCGATGCTCGGTTGCCGTACCTGCTGATGCCTTGTGACTGCCCCTGGGCCGGTGTGCTGCCGCTCCTGCTTGTTCGCCTGCCGGATGATGTCCGAAGGCTGTCGGAGGCCGATGCGGTCCTTCCGCCGGTGTCGCTAAGACTCCTGCGACCGCTCGTTGACGACGCCCGGCGCACGCCCGTATCGCTGCTGCTGCTGTCTTTTTCTTCCTCCTCTTTTGCACGTCTGCGCTCCTCGAGTGCCTGTGTCGCTCGAATCGCCTTGTACTCGTCGTACAACAACGGCGGGAACCACTCTTCGTTTGCCGAAGCAATGTGATAGGCCGCAGGCTGCAGTAGATCACTTTGGACCGCCCTGTCACTATATTGAAGCATACGAACCGCAAGACCGCCGGGTGGAAGGCTTTTCGCATCCTCAATCACTGCAAACAGCTCACGCCGATTATCTATCTTCGTCCTCGGGACATCCTCCCACTCGCCCCAAACACCATCCTCGTCCATTTTCTGCCTCTGCAGATCAACCGCCGCAAAAACCGGCTCGGCAAGAGACGGATCACGCCATTCAGGTTTTACCCCCGCGCCCGCAAAACTATCCTCAAAGCTTGCGTAAAGCGCCGGAATGTCGTACGCGCCCTGCACCGTAACAAGATCAAGGTCGTTCGGCTCCGAGTTTGTGCTGCTATAAACATTCTCAGCCGTTACTTCTTCGAAGGGTGTATAAGCCACCGCCCGGATGCGCCCCACCGCAACCTCGCCAACCTGCCCAACATCAGGGAGATTATACTTCCTCACAATAATGCCCCCTTGAGGATTACTCTCAGGAACCAGAGGACTCATCCCGAAGTCAACACCGGTAATGGAAGAACGCAGAAGTTCCCTATACTCCGGCAAGCGAGACTCATAAACATCCGACGCATTCGGACGCCGATTCATTATCTCCTCCAGTTTGAGCGCTTCGTCCCGAATGCTGTCGTCAATAGCTCCTGGAGAGTAACTCCGCCTCTCGTATGAAACGGCATTGGGGCTCAGTACTACGCGAGTCACAAGAAGCCAGACAAAAATTATGACAGCTGCCCCCAACACCATCTTTTCGACGTGATCTTCCAGAAACCTCAATATCTTATCCATTTCTCATTCTCCGAATATCTTCACTCGTGCTACGCAGCGAACTTCGCTGAGTAGCATCAGACGTGAATCCAAAGCTCATAATCCTACCCGCCCAAGGCGCGTCCGCTGCCGGCCGACCAATTATCGCAGGGTGGGTTGCTGTCCGGGCGCGGCATTGTCGGGGCCCTTTATCGCCGCCGGCCTGATCACATCGTAAGCGCTCTTCTTAAAAACATACTCACATACAAGCTTCAACTCGACAACCGCATCCTGACCATAACGATACAGCGAATGAAACGGCTCGAGACGGTCAACCGAATAGAACTTGCTCTGCAATATCGTTATCTGATTGTGCTCAAATGTCCGAGCCTCAGGAAGCTCATCAAAAAAATCCTTAAATTTGTGCCGCTTGACGCTGCAAAGCTCCTTCATAAAGGGAAGAACC
>JAFGTU010000266.1 GCA_016933985.1 Sedimentisphaerales bacterium
CCTCATTATAGAGCATCTTGTCGCCGGCGAGAACACGCTGCGAATCGTCGTAGAAAACGGCGGCGAAGGCGCGAATCCGCACGGCCTGCGTGTCGAGCTGAACGGCTGGGCAGAAGGTAAGTAAAGGGAGAGTGGGTATCAGGGTATCAGGGAACCAGGTTGCAGGAGATCAGGAGATAGACGCAAGACGATGGACGAGGGACGAGGGACGAAGCAGCGACAAAACCGAAATCCTAAGCACGATCGTTCGGCTTCACTCAGGACAAGAATCCGAAACAAACTCGAAATTCAAATGTTCCAAAGATCAAAACGCCGCTGTCTGTGGGGCGAAGGGGGCGATATGTTCAATGATGGCTCTTTGAGGCTGCAATACGACAGAATGGGGATGGGCGGAAAATGTACCGGACACCTCCTTTAATTCACCCCTTTAATTCTCCCAGTGCGAGCTGAACCTAACACTTTCACCATTCGGTAAGCCACTGGTTTGCAAAGATGCATAGGTCGAGGAAATTGACTGTCTTGTCTTTGTTTATATCTCCAGCAGGGACGGTTCTCAAGTAGGGGTAGGTTTGGTTTTCACCGATGTCCCAGACGTCGATAAAATCCCAATCCTGGAAGGTGGACTGCTGCTTCATTTCGGCCGTGGTCTTGCCGTACGAACTGTCACAATCGCCAGAGCCGCACATGTTAGGTTCCCCACTGGTTTGAATATCCCAGAAGCAGTCACCGATCACGCCATAATTCTCCCCGCACAATCCACCGACACCCGACTCGCCACTGACATTGCCTGTGGCGTAACAGGCGTTAATTGAACCGCCTGGATGCCAAGAATAACCATTCTGTCCCACCAGCCCGCCAACATGAGCACCTCCTGAAGCAATGCCTGTCGAATAGCAGTCTCTTATAAAGCTGTAATTGAGTCCCACCAGTCCGCCGACACCATCAACTCCTGAAACAGCGCCTTCGAAGTAGCAGCCCTCCATCCAGCCAGAGTTCTCTCCTGCCAGCCCACCGACACATCCAGTTGCCGCAACCATACCTGAAGCATAACATTTTCTTATCGTGCCCCACAAATTGCGTCCAGCCAGTGCGCCGACATAAGGACTATCATTTATGGCTACCGCATTAACATCAACATTCTCCAGTCCGAGGTTCTTAATTAACCCCCCCACCAAATCAGCAAAAAGCCCGGCCCTTTGCCCGGTGTATTCCAGCGTGAAATTCCAAACCCTATGATCTTTGCCGTCAAAGACTCCGTTAAAGACCCTGATGATGTTGAACTGCCTTCCAGTGTAAGACGAGAGATTAACATCATTCACAAGCTCAAAATGCTTGTCCCATTCACAAGGGAATAAACCAATCAAATTAAGCTGCTCACCAGTGGTAATAAGGTATGGGTCGGTCTCAGCGCCGCTGCCTGTTACCGAATCTGACAACTGTTGCTGGGGGATTAGTTCGCCGGGCTTGCCCTCCCACGCAAGTCGTGGATAATCGCTTCCTTCATCAATCGTCCAGACTTCTTCGTTGCCGCATCCTCCCCAGCCATAATAGGTGCTCGCCATTTTCATTTCAGCCGTGGTCTTACCCTTTCCACCATAGCTTTGGGATTGGCCGGATGTTTCAATATCCCAGAAGGAATTGACAACCGCTCCTCCATAACCTGCCAACCCGCCAAGACGGAAACCAGTCTCTGAAACCCTGCCTGTCGAATAGCAGTTTATTATCGTGCCACCGTTACTGCCTACGAGCCCGCCGCAGGACTCCCACTGCCATTGACAGAAGATGTTGGCTGTCGAATAGCAGTTTATTATCTTTTCGGGGTCGTTGTAATATTCGGCTTTGTATCTTTCGGCATTATGTCCTACCAGCCCACCCATAATAATCCTTCCTCTGATATCGCCTGTCGAATAGCAGGCACTTATCGTACCCCCATTCAATCCCACAAGTGCTCCAATGTGCCCTCCATCTCCAGCGTCTATATTGACATTTTCCAAGCCGACATTTTTTATGTGGGCGCCGCTTTCAACATATCCGAAAAGACCGATGCCGTTTCTTCCGGTAGATTCCCACGTAAAATTCAAAACCTTCTGCCCGTTTCCGTCAAAAATACCAGTAAAGGGCTTATTACGAAGGTCACCCGTATTCAGCCATATGCCAATAATCTTGAACTGTGTTCCACTGTACTCTGCGAGGTTGACATCGTTAACGAGGATGAAGTGTTTGTCCCAGTCTTCTTCATAATTGCCGATGTCATTCAAGTCTGGCGGAGTTGCAATTTGGTAAGGGTCGTTTGGTTCGCCCGTCCCGCCGCTATATTTGGCATCTGCAAAATTACAGGCCAACAAAATAACAATCAAACTAATGATAATTGAATGACTTTTCATTTTCTGCCTCCTCACAATCTTTTTTTGCTCGTCAGACCGAGATGTCCATTTGAATTCATTGACAGCATTTCTGCACGCTTTGACACTTTTCCTGAGACACTTCTGTATAATTCAAGCCCTATGATAGCAGAACTGCATCGCAATTTCAACAACTTTTCGAGAAGAAATTCAGTAACTGGGCAGGTATGGGGGCAGTCGGTTTATTGTATTGAGGGCTGGACTCTTGCAAATGCCCGGTTTAGTCGTGGCTTAGCCACTTTTTCTGTGGCGGAATGGGGTTTTACTGTCTTCTGGACTGCTCTCGGCCGAAATGGTCAGGTGCGGAGTTTTTTTATTTTTTTGCAGGGTATTCCGGGTCTGTAATAGTACCGCGTTTCATAAATGGAACGATTGTAAGGGAGATGGAATTTAGCTGTTTTGAACAGATTTCTCCGCTCGCTTCGCTCGGTCGAAATGACGGTATAGTCGCGGAACTTGCGAAATGCGGTGGTAGTCAGGCAATCAGGGGGTTCGATGTGAACTTTGGCTCAGCGCTTGGGGTGGGATGTAAGCGCAGAAGGGTTCTTCTGCCATGTAGTTGTTGGTTGCGGCGTAGGCTCTTGCTCGGCAGCCGCCGCAGATTTCTCTATATCCGCATCGGCCGCATTTGCCTTCGAGGCTTTCGGTGTCGCGCATTTTTGCTAAATCTTTATTGTTTTGCCAGATGTCTGCGAGTTTGGTCTGGAGGATGTTGCCGCAATTAACGGGGAGGTAGCCGCATGGGAAGACGTCGCCTTGATGGCCTACGAAGAGGATGCCCAGGCCTGCGAGGCATCCTTTCGAGGGTCCTTGAGCGTGGGGGGGCCTGCCTGGGATAGAATCGGGGGTGGTGGAGAGTGCTTTGTGGCCTATGCCGGCCTGGAGGCGGGCCCTGTGCAGGCCCTGCTGGCGGATGACTCTCTCGTAGTGCGGGCCGCATGTCACCTTGACCTGTAGCTCGCCCAAGGCGTCCAGCTTGCATATCTCGACGAGCATTCGCTCGTACTGGTCGGGGGAGAGCATGTCGGTCTCGGCGAGGGTCTGGCCGCAGCCTACCGGCACTAACATGAATATGTGCAGGGCGACGGCGCCGAGCGATTTGGCAAGGTCGTAAACCTCTTGCAACTGGTGGGAGTTGTGCTTGGTCAGCGTGATATTTATCTGGAAAGGCACGGCTTTTTCGCGGAGGCGACTTATGCCTTCGAGCGCTGCCTCGAAGGAGCCTTGCATCCGGCGGAGCTTGTTGTGGATTTCAGCGGTGGCTCCGTCGAGGCTTATCGAGACACGTGCGATTCCGCTTGCTTTTATCTTCTCGGCGACGGCTGAATCGATCATGGTGCCGTTGCTTGCCAGTGCGAGGGTTAGGCCGGCTTTTCTTGCGTGGGCCGTCAGATCAAACAGGTCGGTTCGGCAGAGCGGCTCACCGCCGGAGAAGACCAATACGGGCATCATGGGCTGCGCCTTGCCCAGCTCGGCCAATTGGTCTATCAGGTCCATCCCCTGCTCGGTGGATAGGTCGGTAGCGACCGCGTCATCGTCTTCGATGCGTCTGCAGTGGGCGCAGGCGAGGTTGCACTTTATCGTTGTCTCCCAGAACAGCAACCTTAGTATCCGTTCGGATGTTGGATTCTCTTTCACTCTGATGTATCCTATTTTTGCCACAAAGACACAAAGTCACAAGGAAAGAAAAAGACAAATATCAAAATATTAGTGTCTTGGTGTCTTCGTGGCTAATTATTTTTTTTGTCGCTATCGTATTCGGAGGAAATTTCCTCGGCCCGGCGGACGATAGTATCGAGGAGCCTTGCCGCCTCCGTCGGGCCGCTCTCTTTGGCGACGATATTGACATTGTGAATAACGCAGTGCAGGAGCTTATTTACTACGCGGTTGACCATCGCCTCCATAACGTCCTTGCAGGAGGCGTCCTCTCTTGCCCCGACGAAGAATCGCTCAAGCTCGTTTCTGCCGATTTGGGCGAATTGCTCCTTCATTTTGCCTATCATGGGTCCGACGTCCCTGGCTCCGAACCAGTCCATAAACTCGGCGACGTTGTCGGAGACGATCTGCATGCCCTTTGCGATATCGCGTTTTCTCGCGCGGCGGTTCTGCTCGACGACCTGTGAAAGGTCATCGACGCTGTAAAGATAGACGTCCTCGAAGTCGTTTATCGCAGGCTCGAAGTTCATCGGCACGGCGATATCTATAATCAGGAGCATGTCTTTTTTTCGCCGCCTGGTTATTTTCTTGAATGAGTCTTTTGTGAAGATGTAATCCTGCGTCGCGGCCGAGGCTATGGCTATGTTTGCCTGGATCAACAGCTCATCCAAGTCTTCCCATTTTTTGAGCTTGATGCCGTATGGCTCAGCCAGTTCCCGGCCTCGCTCGATGGAGCGGTTGACAACCGTAATATCGCGCGCCCCGAGGTCGAGGAGGTGCCGGACTATCAAGCGGCCCATTTCGCCGGCGCCGATGACGAGGACTTTTGCCGATCGCATATCGGCGAAGAGCTGGGCGGCCAGCTCGACGGCGACCCCCGGAATGCTGACGCGGCCGCTGGAGATTGAAGTAGTGGTATAGACCTTCTTGCTGGTCGCAAAGGCCATGTGGAAAAGGCGATTCAAGACCTTGCCGGTCGTCTTTGCCGCGCATGCAAGGCGGTAGCTCTCCTTGACCTGGCCGATTATCTGGACCTCACCGACGACCATGCTGTCCAGGCTTGATGCGACGGCGAGGAGATGCCTGACCGCATCGGCGTCTTCGTAGGCGTAGAGGAACTCACGGAATTTTTCTATTTTGGCGTTGCGAAACTCGGATATGAATTCGGTCAAGTCGGCGGGGCCGACGCCTTCGCCGGCAGAATACAGCTCGACCCGGTTGCAGGTAGAAAGCAGCGTGAACTCGGCGTTGGGGAAGCGGCTTTTTAGCTCGGACAGGGCCCTTGTCGTCTCGGCGGCGTCGAAGGCCAGCTTCTGTCGAATCTCGACGGGGGCGGTCTTGTGGTTTAGCCCTAATACTACGATCTTCATGTCTTTTTGCTTCCGGTTATTTCAGTATCCGGGCCTTTGCGGGTTCAGAAAACGTGCCACGTTCCACAGAAAAGCAGAGTGCCCGCCACCGCAAACAAGATTAGGGCGGATGCGATAATCGTTGCATAGGCGATTGTCTTGCCTTTGAGTCTTCCGGTGCGCCAAAGGGCGAGGACCAGCCCCAAAAGGAGCCAGACGGCGGTGATAAGGACGATTTTGGAGTCTGTGGCCAAGTCTCGTGCAGTCCGTCCGATCGATACGGATAGCCCTGCTCCGCTTGCAAGTCCGAATGTCATCAGCACGAGGCAGGACTTTAGGCCGAGGAGATTCATCTGCTCGAGCTTCTGGATATTTGGCAGCCTGCCGAGCACGTCGAAGACCTTTTTGTGTTTGAGTTTTCGCCTTCCGAGGAGGTAAAGCACGGCGCTTGCGGCGGCGAGCATTAGCGATGCGCTGGCGAGGATCATAGAAATAGCATGGGCAATAGCCCAGGGGGTGGATGCCGCCTCCCGTGCGGCTGAGGCCGGCTCTGCAATCGCAGCAGCAAGGACTGTTAGGCAGCAGATTAGCCAGGCCATTACAGACCCGAACCACACCCGGTCAATAGCTATACTAAGCAAGAGGTATATCAGGGCGAAGACTATTGTAAGAACAATCAGGGATTCATAAGCGCCGGTGAGTGGAATGGCTTTTATGGCAACGGCCCTGAATATGAGCATCACGGCCTCCAAGATTGCTCCGAGTGCGACGAGGGGCACAAGATACCTGCCGCACTTGTGGCCCCAGGCAAGCAACTGCACTATCCCCACGAAAGCTGCGGCCAGGTAAGCTGCCGCGGCCAAGGCGAATATGATAGTCTCACTTATCGGCAGATCAAACATCTTTACCTCTATGCCGGGATTTTCCCGGCCGGTTCAGTATACACGCCTACTCTTGATTATCCTCAACAATATACGTCGGCGGCGCCTTCTTGAGTTCTTTCTCAGTATCCAATATCCGATAGTCGCTTACGCCACACGCCAGGCTCATTCTCCGGACGATTTCTGCGGCCTCTTTCGTGGTTGTTGCGTGCACCATGGTATATAGATTGTAGGGCCAATTTTCGGTGGTGCGTCTTTCGTAGGCGTGGCTGACCTGGTCGAATCCCGCCAGCAGGTCGCCTATTTCCTTTACTCGCTGCGGGGGCACTCGCCAGACGACCATCGCGCCGGCGCCGAGGCCGAGCTTGAAATGGTTCACTATCGCCCCGATACGGCGAAGTATTCCTTGCTCTTTCCATTTTCTCAAGATGGGTAGTAATTCCTCGACCTCTATCCCGGCTTGCTTGGCAATATCTTTGTACGGGCTTCGGCTATCGGGCAGGCCGCTTTGAAGAATGGCCAGGAGCCTTCGTTCAACATCGGATAGTGGGCTTTCTACGGCCATACAG
>JAFGTU010000267.1 GCA_016933985.1 Sedimentisphaerales bacterium
CGCTCGTGGCCTAAGTGGATGTGGACGAGCGGGTTGTGCTTGGGCCGCACGGGCTTTTGGATCAGCGTCATGCCGGCTTGTTTCGGCGTCTGGCCACCCTTCCTGACGTTGCACGTCGCGCATGCGCAAACGATATTCGACCAAACCGCCTTGCCCCCCATGCTCCGCGGAACAACGTGGTCCAGTGAAAGCTCGCTCATAGGGAACCGTTTGCCGCAATACTGGCATCTGTTCTTGTCGCGGGCGAAGATATTGCGCCGATTGAACTTCACCTCTGTCCGCGGCAGCCGATCGTAAAACAGCAGCCGAATTATCCGCGGCACAGCGACATGGAAATTCACCGTCGATACCCAGTCGTGCCCGTCAGGCTCGAACTCGCGGCGAAGCTGGCTGACCTCGCACCAGCTCTCAAAATCATAGTTCGAGTAGCTGCCCTCTTCCAGTGACACCACCTCCGCAAGCTCGCGGCACAGCAGCGAAAATGCACGCCTCGCCTCGATTATGCGGATCGCCATATAATGCCTGTTCAGAACAAGCACGCTGCACTCAAGAGCGGATTGTGAACCACCGGCAGTCATAACCTCGTATTGCGTTTAAGAAAACCGTCACTCCAAAGGTAAGATTCTGTACCACCTGCCCTCAACTCCGATACCGAGCAATTCAATTCCTTATTGTCCTTCGGACTTTGAGCCCGACACAACCTTCACGTCCTCGGCCCTCAGACCCTTCTCACCCTCGACGATTTTGAAAGTTACACGGTCGCCTTCTTCAAGGGCTTTATACCCGTCGCCCGAAATATTTGAATAGTGGACGAATATATCGCGGCCGTCCGAGGTGCCTATAAATCCGAAACCCTTCCGCGAATTGAACCATTTTACTGTCCCGTCTGACATACGAAACCCCTTCCAGCTACTGCTTCTTCACCATGACGCACGGCAGCTTCGTATCACGCAATAAAGCACGCTGTACGGTGTTTTGCAACCTCGGCATAAGCCGTATTGCTCAATTCCGATCCTTCCTTCCGCAAACCATCTAATCGACGTCGGCCGGCGCCACGGCGCGGGCGCGAAGATTCTCCCGCATCAGCCGGCCCATCTTGAACTTCACCGTCCGCTTTGCAGGAACCTCAACACGCTCAAGAGTCTTTGGATTCTGAGCAACGCGAGAAACACGCGTCCGTGTCTCGAAAACCCCGAAATCCCGGAATTCAAGACGGTTATCTTCACTCAGTTCCTTTACGATCTCATCCAGGAAGACCTGAATTATCTCCTTGACGGCAACTCGTTTGGCTTGAGTGCGCTCTGCAATTCGGTCGATTAGTTCTTTCTTCGTAACTGTCGCCATACACTACCTCGCTTGCACCAAAGAGCTATTTGGAATCTGCCTTCAAATCACAAAAAAAACCGTTGTGCGACAATCCACTCCAACTCGCTGCCGCAACGGCTTGTTATACATTATCTACAGACTTGCGGCCTCCTGATAGCAGCCGACCAGGCAAACGCCCACAACAAATAGGCCCACCTGCTCAGCGGCAAAACCAACCGCAAAATGATAATAACAAAACACTGCAACTCACTATACTATAAAGACTTCTATACAGCAAGCAATTTCCCGCAAAAATCCGCAAGATTCAAAAAAAACTGGTTCCGTACCTATCCTGGCGTACGCCGGCAAAAAAATTTCGCACTATCAGCGCCTTGCTGTGTGGGTTTTCTCAGATGGATGTTGAAGCCGCAATCCCATGAAAGACCACCCCCCGACAAAAGCGGCTAAAAGCGAATCGCTTGTGCCGTAACACCTTATTATACAATACTTTACGCAAACAACGCCGCGCTCGTTTCCCCACCTTGCCCTTGCTGGCCCGAACGGCTGAGAAAATAGTCTATTGACCGGTCTGAGATTTCCGGCCATAATCCGCGTTTTGTACGTGTTCGGCTGATTTCGGCCACCTATGCAGACCCTTCAATGAACAAAGGGCTTTCCTGGGCAGGAATCGACGGTAATGCACAATAGTCAAATTGCAACGCAATGATATAAGGACGGCCTTGGGCCGAGAAACATTAATATGCCGCCAGCCCAAAAAGAATCAACACCCCCCGATCAGCAGACGACGCAAAAAAAGAAGGACCGAGCCGCCGAAATCGCCGACACCTTCGAATGGCTCATTACCGCCTTCATTCTCGCTTTTGTCTTCAGGGCATTCGTCATGGAGGCATTCCGAATTCCGACCGGAAGTATGGCCGACACGCTCAAAGGAGCGCATTTTCGCCTCCGATGTCCTCAGTGCGGACGCGAATACGAGCACGGATTCGTACCAAGCGATTACAGGGACCGTACGGGAAGACAGCTCCAGGAGGATACCGTCCCGCACGCCGGCGTTACCCCACCGCAGACACGCTGCCCCAACTGCGGAAATTACCTTTCTACAAACGACAAAGTGCCCGTCGCAAACGGCGACCGAATACTTGTCCTAAAGTGCATCTACCAGTTCTTCGAGCCAAAACGATGGGATGTTATCGTCTTCAAGAACCCCAATGAGCCGTACATTAACTACATCAAGCGGCTCGTGGCTCTGCCCGGAGACAACATTGAAATCATCGACGGAGACGTCTATATCGACGGAAGGATCAGCAGAAAACCCCCGAAAGTCCAGAACGAATTATGGATGACGGTATACGACAACGACTATCAGCCCGTCAATCCCGACAACCCTGCTTTCAACCTCTCCCGCACCAAAACGTGGCGACAGCCCTTTGTCAACAAGCAGGGCTCCGGGTGGGTCACGACAGACAAGGAAACGCCCACCCAGTTCCGCCTCGACGGCCCGCCCGATCAAATCAACGCCATTGCCTATGATAGCTCCCTCGGCAACGACTTCAAGGCAGTCTATGCATACAACAATGTGGACTATTACAGATACAGGCCGACCTGCAGTGACCTGATGGTCCGCTTCTACGCTATGCCCGCCGACCCCGCAGGACACATCGGGGCGAGCCTGAGCAAATATGAAACAAACTACAAGGCATGGATCGACCCGGCGGGGCAAATGACCATTGCCTCGGTCTGCAAAGACGGCGAAATGGTCCTTGCTACTGATAGAACCGAACCACCTGCGCTGAACAAGTGGACACTCCTGAAATTCGCAAATGTTGACCATCAACTAATCTTCGAGTTCGGCAATAAAAAGATAAGCTGCGATCTCGGGCTCGAACCCAACGCCACCGGCCCCATCAGACCGGATATTGAGCCTCAGGTCGAAATCTTCGCCTCCGGAAAATTAACGCTCTCCCACGTGGCCGTCTTCAGGGATATCCACTACACATCAGGCAGAGCCGACGGAGGCGGCAGAGCCACCAATGGCGAGCCTTTTGAGCTCCACGACGACGAGTTCTTCGTCTTGGGCGACAACAGCCCCAACAGCCAGGATGCAAGGTGGTGGGACAGCCCGGGAAGGGCCAACAACGGCATCTACTACCGCCCCGGCATCGTCCCCCGCGACTACCTCGTCGGCAAGGCCCTCTTTGTCTATTGGCCCAGCGGTTTTAGGCCGTTCGACAAATTCCCGATTGCAGCCATCCCCAACGTCGGAAAAATGAGATTCATATACGGCGGAAAAGACTAAAAGAATATCTCAAATCTGTCACCCCTTCGGTACACTCACGGCAGGCTCTGGGCGAAGCATACCGGTAGTCGTCATGCATATTCTTCCCAAAACCGCCTTGGAAAAGAAATCTCTTGGCAGTTCACGATGATTTTGGCACAATCGTTGACATCGGAAGCTGTGAATCATGCGTCTAAGCCGTTTGAATATGAAATATCGTTACGCGAGAATTTGTCATGCCTCTTAAGATTTGGCTCGACGGTAAACTTCTGGACCAGGCCGATGCCAAAGTGTCGGTCTTTGACCACGGTCTGCTCTACGGAGACGGCGTCTTCGAGGGCATCCGAGTCTATGGCGGCAGGGTATTCGAGCTTGATGCTCATCTGCGCCGACTTTATGACTCGGCAAAAGTGATTCGACTCGAAATCCCACTGGATAAGGCGAAGCTTGTCGCCGCCATTAAGAAAACCGTCGAGGCCAACGTCATTGTGGACGGCTACGTTCGGCTGGTGGTCACACGAGGCGCGGGGACTCTGGGGCTCAATCCTTTTATCTGCAAGAACAGCGGGCTGATCATCATTGCCGACAAGATTCAGCCCTACCCGCAAGAGCTCTATGAAACCGGAATGAAAGTAATCAGCGCCACGACCGTCCGAAATCATCCTTTGGCTATTCCGCCCCAGCTCAAAAGCCTGAATTATTTGAACAATATAATAGCCAAGCTCGAGGCACTGGATAATGGCGTCCCCGAGGCGATTATGTACAACCACGAGGGATACGTCGCCGAGGCGACCGTTGACAATGTCTTCATTGTCAGGGACGGCGTGATCTTTACTCCCCCGGTCGAGGCCGGTGCGCTCGAAGGGATCACTCGCAACCTCGTCATCAGGCTTGCAAAAGAAGATAATCTCGAAGTCGTCGAGAAGAATCTGACGAAATGCGATTTGTATATTTGCAGCGAGTTCTTCCTCACCGGTACGGCCGCTGAAGTCATCGGGATAGTCTGCATCGACGGAAGAACAATCGGCGACGGCAAACCAGGCCCGATTACAAAACGGCTGAGAGAAAAATTCTTCGAATGCACACGTAGCCCTCGCAAGTAACGGACAATAAATAGTACCTTAATCTGACAATGATAAAGCCGGTAGGGTGTGCACGGCACACCGAAATTATTCGATGCCTGATAACAGTATCTTTTAAGGGAGTAGAAAAATGAGAATCGGATTCATTTCAATAGTCCTCGCTGCGACGGTGTTCGCGGCGGGTGGATGCGCAACTCTTAACAAAAGCCGGACAGGCGCCGCGAATCTGCGATGCGAATACCTTACCGCCCCCCAGGGCATCGGCGCTACTGCCCCGCGATTGAGCTGGGTTATGGATGCGCCGGGACGCGGACGGGCACAGATCGCATACCAAATCCTCGTCGCCGACAGCAGGGAAAAGCTCGATTCCGGCACTGGCAACCTCTGGGACACCGGCAAGGTCCTCTCCGACCAATGCAATCAAATCGAATACCGCGGCAAGCCCCTTGCCGCAAGGCAGCAATGTTATTGGAAGGTCCGCGTATGGGATGAAAACGGCAGCGCTTCGCCCTGGAGCAACCCGGCCACCTGGACTATGGGCCTGCTAAGCCCACAGGATTGGTGGGCAAAACCCATAGGCTACGATGCCGACCCGCCCGCCACGGGCGAAGGATATACAAAGATCGACCCGCTTAATCTCGAAGGATGCGATTGGGTCTGGTTCCCCGGCGAGGATGGCACGAAGAATGTCCCCGTCGGCTTTCGCTATTTCAGGCGGACGTTCGAGATTCCTGCGGGCAGCAAGATCAAGAATGCCCGCATCAGGCTCATCGCCGACAACGAAGGGACGCTCTACGTCAACGGCCAACTCGTCCAGAAATTCCAGGGCTGGACGCCGACGTACACATTCGACATAACCGCCAAAGTCAAGCCCGGCCAAAATACACTGGCAATCGCCGTCGAGAACAAGGGCGACGCCCCCAACCCGGCGGGACTCGGCGGAAGGCTCTGCGTTGAGTTTGAAAACGGCGAGCACCAGAAGCTTTCTATCGACCAATCCTTCAAGGCCGCCAAGGACGCTCCCGAAGCCTGGCTAAATCCGGGTTTCGACGACAGTTCCTGGGCCAACGCAAACTCCATCGCCAAGGCCGGCGGCGGACCTTGGGGCCAGGTCCACAAGCCGCAGTTGGTCCTGCCACCGCCGCCTTATCTTCGCACTGATTTCGCCGTCGATAAACCCGTCAAGCGGGCCGTTGTCTATGCATCGGCCCTCGGCCTCTACGAGCTGCATATCAACGGCAAGCGAGTCGGCGAGGATTACTTCACGCCCGGCTGGACGGACTACAACAAACGCCTCTACTACCAGACTTACGACGTTACCGACCTTATCGCCTCCGGCGGCAACGCCATCGGCGCCATCCTCGCCGACGGATGGTACGCAGGATACATAGGCTTCGGCAAGAAAAGAGAGCACTACGGCGACAAGCCCCGATTCCTCGCTCAGCTCGAAATCGAATACGCCGACGGAGACAAGGATTTCATCGTTACCGACAAATCATGGAAGGCCGCATACGGGCCGCACATCGAAGCAGATTTCCTCATGGGCGAGACCTACGACGCCCGAATGGAATTCACCGGCTGGGACCGCACAGGCTTCGACGATTCCTACTGGAAACCCGTGGCAGTCACCGAAAAAATCGAAGCGAAAGTCGAGCCGTATCCGAGCGTAACCGTCCGAAAGATTATGGAGATAAGGCCCATAGAACGCACTGAGCCGAATCCGGGAGTATTCGTCTTCGATATGGGCCAGAACTTCGCAGGCTGGGTCCGCCTGAAAGTCAAGGGCCGGGAGGGCGACAAGGTCGTCCTGCGATTCGCCGAGATCCTCAATCCCGACGGCACGATCTACACAACCAACCTGCGGGAGGCCCGCTGCACCGATACATATACCCTCTGCGGTTGCGGCACCGAAGTCTGGGAGCCGAAATTTACCTTCCACGGCTTTAGATACGTTGAAGTCACAGGCTATCCCGGCACGCCCTCGAAAGACGCCGTCACGGGCGTTGTCCTCCATTCCGATACGCCGGTTGCAGGCTCGTTCGAGTGCTCCAATCCCATGATCAACCAGCTTTACAGCAACATAACATGGTCCCAGCGAGGCAACTTCATCGAGATACCGACCGACTGCCCCCAGCGGGACGAGCGACTCGGCTGGACAGGCGACGCACAGATATTCATCCGCACCGCAACCTATAATATGGATGTCTCGGCCTTCTTCACAAAATGGCTCATCGACCTCGAAGACGCCCAGATCCCAGAAGGCGCATTCCCCGATGTAGCCCCGCACAAAGTGGCAATGGGCTCCGGCGTCCCCGCATGGGGAGATGCGGGAGTTATATGCCCATGGACAATCTATGAGGTTTATGGAGATACGCGGGTCATCGAGAGGCACTATGAGTCGATGAAGAAGTGGATCGCGTACCTGAAGACCAATAGCAAAGACCTCTTGCGCCCCGCCTACGGTTACGGCGACTGGGTCTCTATCGGCTCCGATACGCCCAAAGACGTTATCGCCACCGCCTATTTCGCGTACAGCACAAAGCTGCTCGCCGGGATGGCCGCCGCTGTCGGAAAGGTCGATGATGCCAAGCAGTACAACGAGCTCTTCGACCAGATCAAAGCAGCCTTCAACAAGGCATACGTCGCCAACGACGGCAGGATAAAAGGCGATACCCAAACGTGTTATCTGCTCGGCCTCTATTTCGATCTGCTGCCGGAGGATAAGCGTCCCGTCGCCGCCAAATACCTCGTTGAAGACCTAAAGAAGAGAGACTGGCACCTCTCGACCGGATTCGTGGGCCTCAGCTACCTCCTGCCGACACTGACCGATACCGGCAACCTCGACGTTGCATATCGCCTGCTCAATCAGGACACCTTCCCAAGCTGGGGATACAGCATCAGGAACGGAGCGACGACTATATGGGAGCGATGGGACGGCTGGACCGATGAAAAGGGATTCCAGGACCCCGGTATGAACTCATTCAACCACTATTCCTTCGGCTCGGTAGGCCGGTGGATGTTCAATACCGTCGCCGGAATAGATACCGAAGGCTCCGGCTTCAAACGCATCCGTATCGAGCCGAGGCCGGGCGGCGAATTTACATACACCAACGCAAGCTACGATTCGATCTACGGCAAAATCGTCAGCGACTGGAAGATAAAGGATAATACCTTCACGCTGAACGTCGCCATCCCCGCCAATACGACCGCAACGGTCTATGTCCCCGCTGCGAATGTCCAGAGCGTAAAAGAAAGCGGCCGGAATGCAACAAAGGCCGAAAAAGTCCGATTCATAAAGGCAGAAAACGGCAAGGCGGTATTCGCCGTAGGCTCCGGAACCTACAAATTCACCTCACAATTGACTGACTAACATAGCTTCCGAACGGGAAATACAAATTGTCATTCCGACCGAAGCCCCTCAGGGGCGCAGCGGAGGAATCTGTTGTACAATCGCCTCGCCGAGCGCGAATCAACTTCTTTTGTGAAAAGGAATCCATCCTATGAAACGCAGATTACTGACTCTATTTTTCGCACTGTTCTTTGTCTCGACGAGCATTTTCGCCGCACCGAATTCCGCCGTCACGCCGGAGCATCGCCATAGCTGGTGGACCCTGCGCCACATGGCCGTCATTGACCGCGTCAAGCAGGGCAACGTCGATCTAATCTTTATCGGCGACTCCATTACTCATAGTTGGGAAAACGCCGGCAAAGAGCTCTGGGAGAAATACTACGCCCCGCGAAACGCTGTGAATATGGGCTTTAGCGGCGACAGGACTCAGCACGTCCTCTGGCGGCTCGACAACGGCGAGATAGACGGCATCAGCCCCAAGGCCGCCGTCATTATGATAGGAACCAACAACTCCAACGGCAACGACAACACCGCCGAGGAGATCGCCGACGGGATAATCGCTATATGCAAAAAGCTTCGCAAGGACCTGCCCAAGACCAAGATCCTCCTGCTGGCCATCTTCCCCCGCGGCGAAAAGCCCGGTCCGCAGCGCGAGAAGAACGCCAAGGCCGGCGAGTTCGCATCCAAGATTGCTGGCGACGACCTGGATCCGCAGGACATGATTCGCTACCTCGACATAGGCCCCAAATTCCTCGAACCCGACCAATCCCTCTCGAAAGAGATCATGCCCGACTACCTCCACCCAAATGCAAAAGGCTACGAAATCTGGGCGGAGGCTGTTGAGCCCAAACTAAAAGAGCTGATGGGCGAGAAGGAGCCGAAGAATTCCAAGTGACCATCTCGGTTTTCAGGGACAGACCCACGGTCCCATAGGGATCGACACTGATTCACGCAGCCAAAGGGGACAAAGGACAAACAAACCGGCAATGTGAGCTTGTCCCTCACGTGGCAACCGGCTGGGCCGCGAGGTTCTAAGGCCTCCCGACAGAGGCGCCGAGGCACGAAGAAGGGCAGCGCCACAGCCGGGCAGAGAACGAAGACGGGGATGCCGATCGATGATAAGTCAACAGGTCTAATATGATCCCGGTCACGAGCGGCCCGCACAACATGTGTGTGGGCTTAACCGCGGCCTTACAGGCAGGCAAGATCATGCCAACCGCGGGTGAAACCCGAGCCTGAATAGGTGGATTTTGCCTGTTCGGGGGGGCAAAAATGGCGGCGCAAAAACGGGGGATTTCTTGACTTGTTGGGAAGCTCGCGGTATGCTTTTCGGGTGAGCCTTTTTAGCCTGGAAACCGGGAATAGTATATGAAGAAAACTGAAGCACCGCAGGAGCGATTCGAGGATATGCGTATCCTCGATGAGCTGAAGAATTCGTACCTGAACTACGCGATGAGCGTGATAGTTTCGCGTGCCCTGCCGGACGTTCGGGATGGCCTAAAACCCTCCCAGCGGCGGATTCTCGTGGCGATGAACGACCTGAATCTCGGCCCGCGCAGCAAGCACCGAAAATGCGCCAAGATCGTCGGCGATACG
>JAFGTU010000268.1 GCA_016933985.1 Sedimentisphaerales bacterium
GCACAGGTTCTTTTGGCCCGTAACGCTGTGAATATGGCGGACAATGCGGAGCATGGCCTCTTCGGTAACGTCTTGGATCGAGCGCGCCAGGTCCATATCCCGCTGGGTGAGCAGGGATTCCGGTTTTCGAGCGGGGCCGCCGAAGAGCCTCTCGAACTTCCTGCTAACCATAACGCGACCTACGCAGTAGTCGAAGTAGTCCATATTGAGCTTGAAGGAGCCATCCTCTTTCAGGTCGATTAGCTCTTTGAGAATCAAATCCTTGTATATTGGCCTGCCGTAAGGGGCCAGGCCCATCACTTTGTATTCACCGGAATTGACCTTGAACCCCGTATAATAAGTAAAGGCCGAGTAAAGCAGACCGAGTGAATGGGGGAAGTGAATCTCTGCGAGGATTTGGACATTATTGTCCTTGCCGGTTCCGAAGCTGGCCGTTGTCCACTCGCCGACGCCGTCTATCGTCAGGAATGCAGCATCCTGAAACGGCGAGGGGAAAAACGCCGAGGCGGCGTGCGACTCGTGGTGCTCCGGAAACAGTATTTGGCCTGCAAAGCCGACCTCCCCGGCGATTAAGTCCTTCATCCAGAGCTTCTGCTTTATCCACAGGGGTATTGCCTTGATGAAGGTTCTGATTCCGAGCGGGGCGAATGCGAGATACGTCTCCAAAATCCGCTCGAATTTGATGAAAGGCTTGTCGTAGAAGGCCACGTAGTCGAGGTCGGCGGCGCGCACCTTGCCGGCTTCGAGGCAAAAGTCAATAGCATTCTTAGGAAAGGAGAAATCGTGCTTAATCCGAGTGAACCGCTCCTCCTGGGCGGCGGCAACGATTCCACCGTCACGCACAAGGCAAGCGGCGCTGTCGTGATAGAATGCTGAAATGCCCAGTATATCCATATAGAGCCTTCAGACTGATATAGGGGCCATCAACTTTAGTCTTGGAGCGTGTAACAAGAAGAGGTCTCGCTCATCTTTTTTTGTTCTCTGGATTCCCGCTTTCGCGGGAATGACAGAGGGAGAGTTTTCATCTTGTTAGGCGCTCTCACCTATCGAGCGAGTCATCGGTTATTATGCCCTGCATGGTCGGCGACGACATCACCTTTTTCGCGTATCTGTTGCATTTCTTTACGGTTCTTTTTCGCAGGGCAAACTCCTGCGGATTGACGACCTGGGTGGCATGGGCCAGGTGAATGACGTATCGGCTCATTACTGAGGTCGGCAGTTCCACCGTCTTGTAGCCTCTATCGACAATATCGAAATAGAGCTGCTTGCCGCTGGTTAGCCCCTTCTCCTCGTTTGTAAGGAATGAAAGCCCCTCCTTGCGCAAGACTTCGGTACGATACAGGCAGCATATCGTGCGATTATAGTAGCGGAATTGGCCGAAAGGATCGGGCGTCCGAAGCAGCCTGCGCTTGAAAGTCCTCCAGTCTGTCGCCTTTTTGAGCAAGACGCGCCATCTCGGAGTTAGTTCGAGCTTGCCTGAGCCGACGCAAGCTGTTCTTTCATCGCCGGCGAAGTAGGCGATCAGGTCGGCCAGCCAGTCGTCGCGGTGGACGAAGGCGTCGGAGTGCATCGAGACGAAGAATTCGGTATCGCAGTTTTCATAGCCAAGCTGCAGGGCGGCGCTGTGAGAGCGACTGCCGCTAATATCGCCATCGGTTCGGCGTTCGATCAGGCGAATCCATTTGAGACCCCTGAGATAGTCCACAGACTCATCCTTCGAATCGTTATCGACGACGATTACCTGGTAAGGGTATTTGGTGAACCTGCGAATACAACGCAAGGCCAGGCGGGTGAATTCCAGGGTCTTGTAATTTACAATGCATATAGTCGCTTTGCCTTTGACGAGGTTTGGCATCAGTGGTTAATTCCCTTTCGCCTAACGGTTCGCGTACATCGAGTCGTAGTACTTCTGGTAGTCGCCGGAGACGACGCGGGCGAGCCAGTCGGCGTTGTCGAGATACCAGTCTATGGTCTTGCTAATACCCTGCTCGAAAGTAACAGATGGCTTCCAGCCAAGCTCCGAGACTATCTTGGCGGCGTCGATAGCATATCGCCTGTCGTGGCCAGGGCGGTCTTTCACGTGCTTGATAAGTGATTTGGGCTTTCCGAGGCGCTCGAGTATCAGGTTGACGACCTCCATATTTGCCTTTTCGCTGCAGCCTCCGACGTTGTAGATCTCTCCGGGCCGGCCTCCCTCCAGTACCCGCCAAATCGCTGTGCAATGGTCATAGACATAGACCCAGTCGCGGACGTATAGGCCGTCGCCATAAACGGGCAGCTCCTTATCGTTGAGGGCGTTGTTAATCATCAGGGGGATCAGCTTCTCGGGGAACTGATACGGGCCGTAGTTGTTCGAGCAGCGGGTGATGTTGCACTTGAGGCCCCAGGTATGCCCAAAGGCCCCGACCAGATGGTCCGCGGCCGCCTTGCTCGCCGAATAGGGCGAATTCGGGCTAAGCGGAGTCTGCTCCGTGAATTTGCCCTGAGGGCCCAATGAGCCGTAAACTTCATCGGTCGAAACCTGAATGAACCGCTCCACTCCATTATCCCGAGCGGCTTCGAGCAGGGTCAATGTGCCCGTTACATTCGTTTCGATGAAAACCTTGGCGCCTGTAATAGAGCGATCAACGTGGGTCTGGGCGGCGAAATTGATGATTGCGTCTA
>JAFGTU010000039.1 GCA_016933985.1 Sedimentisphaerales bacterium
CACAAACATAACGCTACTACTTGAATTTCCCACTTTTTCGTATACATCTTCCTATTCTCCCAAAAAGCCCAATCCATAAAATGCTCACATCGGACAGTTGCCCACAGTCAAATACGGCGCACTCGCAATCCACGCACGCTCCTATCGAACAGTCTCACATCGCTCGCAGAACCGAACACAATATTAATGGTGCGCCGCAAGTCCTAAAAGTAACGGTTTTCATGGATGTTTCGTAAAGATATTCTGGAAATCGCCCCTTTCGACACCGTAATTGCAAATTGCTCACACTAATGCCCCTGAAATCTGCTCATCTATTCCGGCGTCCATTTTCCGGCGGATCCCGTCTATTTGAGACATTCTGCGGCATTTTGGCCGCGCACATATCGCTACATCTATAAGTCTAACGAAACGGGTAAACGTGACGCAGTTTCTTGGCGTTTTTTTGAAATACTTTACTTTTTTTCAAATTTGCAGGGATGCACTTCCGGCGTGGATTGGGGTTCCTAAGAACACAACGATTGTTTGAATTGCGAGGGGTGGGAGATTGCCGCGTCGGGCCCTAAGGGCCGGGCTCTTCGGCCTCCTCACAATGACGATGGCCACGAAATCAAGTCTGGCAGAGTGGAAGTAATAGCCAGTCGTCAACTGCCCTGAGCACACACCTTCTGGACCGCCTTCACGCAGCCGGGCAGCTTCTTATCCGGACAACGCCTCTGCATTGCCGCCGCCACCAACCCGACAAACATCGGCTGAGGACGCAGCGGACGCGATGTAAGACAGGGGTGGGCCTGTGTCCCCATGAAGAACGGATGGCTTTGAAGCTCCAGAATCTGCATGATCGGCTGATTCGGCGCCTTGCCGGAAAACACCATGCCGGCATGCTCCAGCCGCTCGATATACCGCGGGTCCACCTCGTAACGATGCCTGAACCGCATTCGCACCGATTTTGCCTTGTCGAAAAGCTCCCACGCTATTGTCTTTGGCTTCAACTCTATATCCTTTCCCCCCAATCGCATATTTCCGCCGAGACCTTCGATTTTCTTCTGCTCCGGCAATACGTCGATAACCGGCTCCGGGCACTCCGGCTCGATCTCGGTGCTGTTGGCCTTGGCCAACCCGCAAACGTTCCGCGCAAACTCTATCACCGCCATCTGAAACCCAAAGCATAATCCGAGGTAGGGCAGGTCATGTTCCCTCGCATACCTTATACAGGCGATTTTCCCCTCGGCGCCGCGTGTGCCAAACCCGCCGGGCACGATGATACCGTCCACATCGGCAAGCTCATCGGCCGCATTTCCATCCGTAACGCCGGTAGTCTCGATCCATTTTATATGGACATGCGCCCCGAGCGCGATTCCTGCGTGTTCGAGCGCGTTGATTATGGATGCGTAGCTGTCGCGCACGGAGGTATATTTCCCGGTAATCCCGATGGTCACGTCGCGTTTCGCCGTGCCGATCTTGTCGGTGAAATCACACCACTTTGCCGATGCCTTTCGCTCGTATCTGAGGTTGATGCGATCCTCGATCTTGAGCAGTCGGGCCACCTTGAAATCCAGCCCCGCTTCGGCAATCGTCGCAGGTATCATATAAATGCTGGCCGAATCCTCCATACTAATGACCCTGTCTAAAGGGACGTTGCTATAGACGCTGATCTTCTGGCGGACCTTCTCCGTAACCGCGCTGCCCGCCCTGCAGGCGATAATGTCCGGCTGAACCCCCAACTGCATAAGCTGCTTGATTCCCAACTGAGCGGCCTTGGACTTCTGCTCGCCCAACGCCTTGGGCTCTAAGATATACGTCAGCGCCACGAAGCAGCAACTGTTCGGCCCTTCCTCGTATGCCAATTCGCGCATCGCCTCGATGAAATAGGCGTTCTCCAAATCGCCGACAGTCCCGCCGATCTCCACGAATACGATGTCGGCGCCGCTGCTCATCGCCAATTCGCGAAGTTTGAGCTTCACCTCGCCCGTAACGTGCGGAATCATCTGGACGTCCCTGCCCAAATAGTCCCCGTGCCGCTCCTTATTGAGAACCGAGCTGAATATCTGCCCGCTCGTGGCGAAGTTCGCCTTGCTGAGGTTCTGATCCAGCATCCGCTCGTAGGTGCCGAGGTCCATATCGCACTCCATCCCGTCGTCCAGGACGAAGACCTCGCCATGGCGAAACGGGTTCAGCGTCCCCGAATCGACGTTCAGATACCCCTCTAACTTGATGGGCGTGACCTTCAGCCCCTTATCCTGCATCAGCTTGGCTAAGCACGAAGAGAATATCCCCTTGCCCAAGCCGCTCATCACAGTACCCATAACAAAGCAATACTTCGCCCTACCCTTCTTGTACCCCGCCGGAATCGGAGAGAAGAACTCACTATCCGTAGAAACATCGCTAACAGAAGCCAACAAGTCCTCATTCTTTACCATAAGCTAATCCTTACTTCCCACCCAAGCCGCCGAGAACATCTTATTGTTTAGCCACAGAGGCCACAGAGAGCACATCGCGGCCAGTGGCCGCAACCAAATCCGAAGCACGAAATCCGAAATCCGAAACAAATTCAAATGACCAAAACTCAAAATTCA
>JAFGTU010000269.1 GCA_016933985.1 Sedimentisphaerales bacterium
ACATGCGCCCGTTGACGGCCAGCGGAGCCGCAGCCGCATCGTGACGGTTGACCATCGGCGCAGGTCCGGGCTCGCCGAACCATAGCAGCCCCATCGGCCCGGCCACGACCCGGTCGTCGCTGCAAGCCGTATTCCCCGGCTCGCCGTACTGATGAGTCCAACGGCCCGCCCCCGGCAAACGCCCACGCTTGATGGTCGCCCAAACACCGTTGACCTGACTTATCCGGCACTTGCCCAACTGCAACACATTGAACCACTTCTCCACCTCGTACCACGATAACTTCCCCGCTTGGCCCGGCGCGCTCGCAGGCGCGCCCAAACACATAACGCCCCCGCAGGGCTTCAAATGCCTGACAAGTTCCGCCTGCTCGCCCGGTATCTGCCCGGTCAGCAGCATACTGTCTGAGACTATCAAATTGGCGAAGTAATTCGAGTAGGGCAGTCCCGATAGCTCCCCCTGATCGACGATGACTCGGCGCCCGTATAAACCGGTTGAATCCAGCGCACGCCTCGCCGCAGCCACCTTCTTGCCGTCAGGCTCCACCGCGATGATCATCAACTCCGTTCGCTTAGCCAGTTCCCAGGCAAGGCGGCCTTGCTCGCCGCCCAGAATCAGGCAGTAGCCCTTCGTCACTCCGCTTTCCATTAGAATCGCTTCGGCGGCCGCCTGATAAACATCAGTCAATTTATCTTTAGGATATGGCTCCGCCGCAGGAGGCTCGGGCGGACGGACTGCTGGAGCTTTGGATTCGCCAGCCGCAGGCGAGGCATAGCAATACACCTTGCCTGTAGTCGTGCTGACATAGAGCTGCCCACCGGCCACAGCCAGGCCGGACGCCTTGCCATCGACCTTCGCATTCCAAACGGCCTCGCCGCTGTCGCGACGATATGCGTTGACCACCCCCTCCCCGCCGACCAAAGCAAGATTCTCGCACAATATCAGTTCTGCGTCGCTCGTGCTGGCTAAGCTCCACTTTACGCTCGGCGTGATATTCTCACGGTATAGCACATCCAGCTCCTTCTCCGCCGCGGCCAACTGTTCCTCCCGTTTCTTCCGCTGCTCGCCGCTCGCACTCCTGACGCTGCTTTTCAATCCCTTTATTTTGTATTCGAGAGAATTCCGTCTTCTGCTGGCCTCCGCGTATTTTGTTCGGTCCATTGCGATGATTTGTTCGCCCGTCGCCATATAAGCCATATCCCCCACGACGGCGAGCCGCCGCCCCGGGAACCAGCCGAACCCTACCTTGCCCGTCCTCTGGTCGAGTGCGACAAGGTTGGTCTGACTGCCGGTGTAGATTTGCTCGTCGGCAAGCAGCGCGTACGTCCCCCCGATAAGCCCACCCGCCTCTTCGCCCCGCCAGCCATAATTGCTTGTGAAGACCACCCGCCCGGTTGCCCGGTCGAACCCCACCGGCAACGCCCTTCCCGATGGTATGAAAAGCTGCTTGCCCCCGGCCAACATGTAGCCCTGCGGCGAGAATTCGTTGCGATACGCCTCCGCCTCGCTGATCGTGTCGTTCTTCCAGATGAGGCTTCCGTCGTCGACGCGAACGGCGCACACATACACATTCTCGTGCGGAAATATCCCCGCCGTGAAATATGCAATATCGTCTTCAATAAGCACGTTTGTCCGAATAGGCCAGCGGGAAATCATTCTCTCATTGCCCAAAAGCCGCTCGTCCCTCGGCCCCAAGCGAGTCTTCCAGACAAGATCGCCGTCCTCCGCCTTCAGGCAATAGGCGAAACCATCGTCTGAACCGAAAAAGACCCGGTCTTTCTGAACTGTCGGGCAAAGACGAACCGGACCGCCGGTAAAAAACGACCAGCGCTCCCGTCCGCCGCCCGCCTCAAGGGCATAGACCTTATTGTCCGACGAAGAGCCGAAATACACCAACTCGCCCGCAGCCGAAACCTGAAAGGCGTCGTCAAAAATAACGCGATGAAGCTGCCTGAAACCCTCTCTCGGTCGCTCGGCGGGGCCCGACCACGCCGGACAAGGCCGATGCGCAGCCGTATATACCCATTGCGCCCGCAAAGGCGCGGCGAGCGATTCGGAAGTATATCCCGATCTCGCATTGTCGTGCCGATAGGTGGGCCAGTCAGCCTCGACCGCCGGAGCGACAATGGGAAACAGGATAAAGATGGAAACGAAGTTGAAGCGTAAGGACTTAATGCTCGTCATCGCAGGTGCTCCTAAATGTCCGACAATAATATCGCTGTGCCGGCTTGTTCGCAGCTTGTCAGGCACGCTCAACAATAAATATCAACAGACTATATGATAAACTCCCCGCACACGCACAGCAAGGACATTATAGTACAGAATCAGAGCAGGTGTCCGTGAAGATTTCAGGCCGACATCTCAGTACGATGGCCAATATAGACATGCAAAGAACGTTTAGCCTGGTGTTTATAGGCTGATCCGGATGGGCGATGCCCTGAATCCGGAGGGACGAGGTATCGGGATATCAGGATGTAAATATCATAGGACCGGCCTATTTTTCAGAAAATTTTCGTACTTTGCCATTTTGCCGATGATACGTCTGACACCTAGACAAACTGCGTTCTCATCCAGAAAAAGCCGATTTTTAAGATATTGCTCTCGATACGATGCCCCCACCCGTAACTGACCCATTATCCCTTAACGGACTTTCTGCTTGACAACTCCGGCATATCTGGTATAGTGATTTATGCTCCTGGAGGAGCAGTAGGAAGGGTTTTAGGTCCTTCATTGCACATTGCAGTTAAATGCCGAAGAAAAGTAATTGTACGAAAATAGGACTATTGTTTTATTTCGTTAGGAGGATGGTTATGCTTAAAAATTTCTTAGTATCGCTATTGGTGATGGGCATTCTCTGCGGGTATGCCGGTGGTGGAATAATTTACAACTACAACGGCTCGGCGGATGCACCTGGCAGCGGATCGGTCTTTGACGCCCTGGACGGGACGTGGAGCCACAATAACGGGTCGGATGAGTGGGACGGCACGGGTATCGGCGCGGGCAGACCCGGAGGTGCTTCGTCGCTAACCTTGGGGACGGACACGTTCCTTCGTATCCAAGATACGGGAGACCCCCGTGATTACGGGATGCCCGATCCGAGCAACCGTAAGATATATTTCGGTCATGATCTCACAGCCGATGGAGTCAGTGATACGTTCCTCGATGATGGTATTACACTGGCCTTCAGGGCCCGCCTCTCCACACCACCCCCTCTCGATGATCTTCATCCCGATGGCGGCGGCGGCATAGTGCCGTTCCCCGCCGGTGGGGATGGCTACCTTATCCACGATGGCGGCAAAGGTTCGATAGGCCTCCATCAGAATGCCGGTGGCACCATTTCATTCAGTCTCGTCACCGAGGCCGATGGGCAGGGGATGCTGAATTCTGGTGGCCTGATTATGAACAATCTGAACGGCAGTTCGGTCACTGGCGATGTGGATTCCGGCGAAACAGGCACACTCAACTTTCTACCGCTCGACGATCCCACCGTCTGGCATGATTTCATTATCAGCATTTTTGCCGGGGGTATGGGCACCCACGTTGCTGACATCAGCGTCGATGGCGGACCCTCGGTCAGCTTTTACTTAACCGCAGGTTCGGGTAATGATTTTGACGGGATTAGTTACTTGGGAATCGGGCAGGGCTCAACCGGCCAGAGCGGGGCGATTGACATTGATTATGTCTCTGTCATCCCGGAGCCGGCAACGTTGGCCTTACTCGGACTCGGCGGTCTGATGCTACGCAGACGCAGGCAAGCATAGATTTGCCCGCGAATACATACTTTGTGATGGGGTTGTGAGTCTTCCACTGGCAACCCTTTTTTTGTGCCCTTGCCTGCAAAGGTAACGGCAGACAATAATTAGACCGGGCCGGCCATCGAGTCCATTCTGCCGGCGCAGGTTCTCACTGATTGCGGGTGCGGCCAAGCGTTCTGAATTCGTACAGAGGCGCATTGTAAGCAAAAGGTCAATTTCGGGTGGTTTTTGAACATAAAACGGTGACTATCCCTAACATATATATATAACGGTATAATATTTTATTCATCATAACTCGCCTTTTTTACCGTGTTCCGCCGACCCACCTTGCCCAGAATGCGCACATCGCTTCGAGGTCGAGTGCATCGACGATGTTGCTATAGTCGAAATCGGCTGAGAGACCCGTTCCACTTTGGACCCACTGCTACACAAGCATCGTAAAATCAAGCAAATTAACACGCTTACTGATATCGCCCAGCGAAGTTGACTCCGGCATATATGATTACGATACAGTAAGAGAGGATAAGTCACTTTTCATGCCACTCTTGGGCAAATCCTGCAAAATCTATGAAGTTCACCCGTCCGTCCTGAACAACGTCTTCCTGAATCTCGCCATCACCTCCACTCCATAGCCAATTCACACTTAACCTTGTCAAGTCTGCGAAATTAATGCTATGATCACCAGTGAATTCGGCCTCGGAGACTGCAAAAGTAGGAGCAAGAGGCGTCGACAAGGTCCTACTCATAGTGTGGCCATCGCTATCCACAACATATTCAAACTCCCAGAGAATCTCTGCAGGATTAATCAGATCGGCCCGGTCTACTTGAAACGTACACGTACCGGTGCTGATTGCTGATTCGCCCGGGCCTATTTCAACCCTTCCAAATATGACGGTCGGCTGAATTATGTTCATATTCTCCGGGGCTTCTGTCATTTCAAGGAGAACATTTCTAATGTTATAACTCGATGTGTTTTCTAAAATTACCCTGCACTCATATTCAAATAACGTCCTGGCGAGGCGAACCTTCCTAACAACATAAAAGTGTGTGATAAATTGGGTAGGTAACTCTGCTTTGTGCTGCATAATAGTCATCGCAAGGTCATATTCCGTTGCCGTCCCGTTCCGGAAAGCCTGACCGTCCTCGTACTCGTTCCGCGGATTTGTATGCATGTATGGTGTGAAATCCTCCGTATCCGTCAATTCGATAACATAAGTCTGTCCGGGAGTAAGGGGCACCTCTCCCGCATTGTAACTCACCCCCATGAGATGATTGTGCGGCGTGAAGTAAGCTCGCTTAGTGGTTTTCGTCGGGCCGATCTGACTGATGCGCCCGCCCATTGCCATAATTTTCCAAGTGATATCCATGTCATCGGTATCATTGCCGCTGGTAATAAAAACATCCACCGCCGCAAGACCACCCCCCGTAGCGACAAAAGACTGGCCCCAGCGCTGTGCCGCCAAATCGCCGTGCAGCTCCCAATCCTTTGATGCATCCATGGTGTGCGTAGCCATCTGGCCGTTCTTATCGACAAAAACCGTAATGTTCAAGTCGTAAGGCATCGGGTCGGTACTATGGCCGTGATAAGCCCTGCCGTAAGCATAGCTATCACCGTCTCTGTCACGCTTGTAAACAGCAAAACCGCCGTCGATATGAATATAAACCGCGTAAATCTGTTCCGGCACTAACGGTATCTCCCCCGAAAACCAGCGAACCCACTGGTCCGAGTTGGACCCAAGCCCGTTCTTGGTCTTTGCGCCAACCTCAGGCCAAGTTCGAACATCAGGCATACCGTTGCTTTCGAGAATTGCAACCCTTGCCTGCGATCCGCCCGTGCCCGCCATTATCCATTGGATCCCTCGTACTGAGGTGCCGGTCGCCTTAAACGTCTGATACCAGTCCCACTGCCATTCGCTCCATGTACCGGGAAAATAATAAGTCGAGTAATCAACATCAAGCTCCACATTAACAGTCGTACCCTGCCCGTTTACAACCTCGACGTTGGGCACCAGCTTAGGCGATGCAAAAAAATCAGGCTGAGTAACATAAATCGAGTAAATGCCCGCAGGCACATTATCGATCCTGTAGTAGCCATCCCCCCTTGCAGGCTCGCCCGGGGGCGCGCCAAGCCTTCTCGAAGGCCCAACCCACGAATTATCGGAAGGCGAAAGATACAAATCCCACTCGTACAGCTCCTTGTACCCCATTGCCGGCTTGCCGGCTATTTTCTCGAATCTCCCATGTCCGGTTACCCAGCCGGCACAATATGCGCAACTGCTCGCAATCAGCACAACCACCGCAAAACCAACCACGCCCCGATTGACAATTCTCAACTTCGTTACTCCACGCGCTTCATAGGATCTTCGAGCTGCAATCACGTGCAGGCATAACCGGCTTATTACAAGGCCCGGCTTGACCTAAACCAAGTGTAAACCATTTTACCCATTTTATCAAGTCTAAAAAAAACAACCGCCTGACAATTCTTCCCCCAGGTCCTGACCGTCCAATATTATCCTGCCTTTCGATAACATCGTTCATACACAAAAAAAGAATTAGCCGACCCTGTTTTTTGTTCGGTTTTTGTTTGGGTAATTCAAAGCGCTTTGCCGATACAAACATTTACCTATGGATACCAACAACAGATTCAAGGATGCTGACGAACGAAGGCAACTGCTCGGCTACGAATACGACCCCACAGAGCCGCTTTGCAAATTCGGCCCCGGTGGCGATTTCGTTTACCACTGGCCGTCCAGACCGGACGATTATTCGCAAATCACGCCCAACGCCCTGACTAAGCTGCTCAAAAAGCTCGTCCCACTCGTAAAAACCGCACCGCCTCAGTCGCCTAAGACACACCAGCCCCCCACTGTCCAGACGCCCCCCGAGCAGCAGCATATCATCTCATCAAAGGAAGAATTTGAAAATGCACCAAACCAAGATGCAGCCGGCAGAGCACCTCACGCCGCGCCAGCTACAATTATTAAGGGTGGTAGCCTCTTCTCTGGACAGCAGATCCTATTCCCCGACGATAGCCGAGCTCGCCGGCGAGTTGCGCATCAGCCGAAGCACCGTCTTCGAGCACATCGCAGAGCTGCGAAAAAAGGATTTACTGCGTGCCGCCCCCGGCAGGGCTCGCTCTTTGAAGCCGACTTCAAAAGCGCAAAAACTGCTTAGCCGTATCGACGACGGCCACTCAGCACACCAGGACGCCCCCGGCAAGTCGATACCGCTGTGCGGCTGCGTGGCGGCCGGATCGCCTCTCCAGGCCATTGAAAACAAAGATACCCTCTCCCTTGAGTCATATTTCGGAATTGACGACGATACCTTCGCCCTTGAGGTCCGAGGCGACAGCATGATTGACGATGGGATTTGCGACGGCGATTATGTCGTTTGCCGACGGGCCTGCACCGCACAGAACGGCCGGCTCGTCGTCGCCATACTCGATGATGATAACGCTACCCTAAAGCGATTCTACAAAGAGGATTCCCGCGTCCGCCTGGATCCCGCCAATGATCAATACCAGCCGATCTATTCGAACAACTGCCGCATTGACGCCGTCGTCGTAGGCTTAATCCGAAAGCTCTGAATGCCGCCCTTCCCGTCAGGCGCGGGCTAATAATTCGACCCTGCTCCCCGGCAATTCCTCGCACAGGACCTCGATGAAGCGCTCGACCATCATCCGCGCAGGCCAGGTCCGTGCGCCGCGCTGCCGATTCTCGTCCGCCCAAATAATTGCAAGCGGCATAATCAAAGCCTCGACGCT
>JAFGTU010000040.1 GCA_016933985.1 Sedimentisphaerales bacterium
ATGTTGATTTAGTTAGGGAAGCGGACCGCTTCGCATGGGCGGCTTACTACCTGGGCGATATCGAGCTGACGGCAAAATGGCTCAGGCTCGCCCCGGACGATGCCCCGATGGCGCAATGGCTCGGCGCCAAGCTGCTTCTTCGCTCCGGCAAGGTGGGCGATGCCGCCGAGAAGCTCCGCCAAGCGGCGAGGAGATTCCCGGCCGCGCCGAGGGCGAAAGACGAGCGACAGCAGTTCAGTTCTTGCTACGAGTCCAGTTGGCCCGACGAACCGCCAGGCAAGAGCGTGCGAGGTGAACTGGGGGTCCTGTATCTGGCGCGGCGGCAGTACGTCGAGGCGCTTGACGTCCTTCTGGGCGGCGGACACTGGCTGGATGCGGCCTACGTGGCCGAGCGTGTACTCACGCCGCAGGAGCTGAAGGCCTATGTAGATCGAGCCTGGGCGGCTGAGAAATCGGGAGCGGATGACAGGCTTCTGGAGTGGCCCCGATGGGAGGCTAAGGGGCCTGAGTGGACCAACACAAAGATCAGATACCTGCTTGCACGTCGGCTGGCCAGGCTCGGCAAATGGGAGGAGGCACGCGAATACTATCCGGCGCAGTGGCGAGAGAGGCTTGACATTTACAGCCGGTCGCTTGCAGCCGGATCCGACGTGGACCTGCCCAAGAGCGAGCGCGCCAAGGCGTTCTGGAAGGCCGCCATTATCGCGCGGTACGAGGGTATGGAGCTGTTGGGGACGGAAGTCGAACCGGATTGGTTCATCATCGAAGGCAGTTTTTCTATGAGATCGACCGCCGGGGCTCGACAAAGGCGCGAATCCGAGAAGCCGGTGCTGCCGAGCACGAGCGACGAGTCCCGTCGGACCCAGCAGCACGTCGCAGTGCCGAACCTCCGCTTCCACTACCGTTATACCGCGATTGAGCACGCCTGGCGGGCGGCGGAGCTTATGCCGGACAACTCCGAGGAAACGGCACGTGTTCTCTGTATAGCCGGTTCTTGGCTCAAGGCAAAAGACCCGAACGAGGCAGACCGATTCTATAAGGAATTGGTCCTTCGATGCCGGAATACGAAGATCGGGCAGGAGGCGGAGAAACTGCGGTGGTTCCCGCAGGTCGAGATGAACCGAGAAAAGCTCTTCGAACAGACAGAATAGCGCAGCCGACCTCGCCCAATCCAGGCAGACAAGACGCCCCAGCCGAGGCGCAGTTTCGGATTGACGAGTCGCCCGCACCGCCTTAGAATCCACGTCAATATCGCAAACAATGAATGTACTGAACCTTAGTCGTTTTGCACGGGGCAAGAAGGCAATTGTCCGGATAATTGCAGATTTACGGAGGCCAAGTAATGCAAACCCTGAAAAACAACGAGTCTAAGAAAACCTGTTCCACGTCATGTGCTCGTCAAACGCACCAAACGAAACGTCGTTGGCCAATATGGATATTGCCGATTGTTGGATTTGGGGCTTTGGTGTGGTTTCTGATACGGGTGATACCTAAGCCTTCCCGGGCGACTTATCCCTGCCAACGGATGGCTTTCCCATTGGCATCCGGGTTTGTGATTTGGCTTGTCGGCTTGGCCGGGTCCTGGGCGGCATTCAGAAAGGCTAAGTTGAGCGCTGCCAAGAGGCGCTATGTGCTGGCCCTGCTGCTTGTTGCCGCGAGCGTCGCGGCCCTTTGGATTGCGATAAGCTTTACGGGCGAAAGATTCCTATTGGCTGAAGCTCAGAACGCCAACGACCCGATGGGGGTGGCTCAAGGGATCAACCCAGGCCGGGTTGTCTGGGTGCACGACCCGGAAGCAACCGACTGGGAAGGACCCGGAAATGGGCATTGGTGGGAAAGCGGGCATACGAATCAGGCGGCTGTCAGCCGGATGATGTCCGGCGCCCTGCAGGAGCTTACCGGGGCTGGCGACGATGCGGCGGCGTGGGATAAACTCTTTAAGTATCTCAATAAGACCCGCGGCAAGGGCGATGTCGGTTATAAGCCCGGCGAGAAAGTTATGATTAAGGTGAACTTCGTAGGCTTCATCCCGGCCCACGGCAGCGTCAATGTTGCCAGTTACGACCTGGAGCGAAACAGGGACTATATGAACACGTCCCCGCAAATGATTACCGCCCTGCTGCGGCAGCTAACCGGCACTGTGGGCGTCGCGCAAGCCGACATATCAATCGGCGATACCCTGGCCTATATCGCCCACGACTATTACAACATCCTGCACAAGGAGTTTCCAGGCGTGCGCTTTGTCGAGCAAGGCGGTAAATTCGGGCGAATCAAGGCCAAAGAATCCAAGGTCCCTCTGTACTGGAGCTGCAATCCGCAAGAGACAAGTCAGGATTACATCCCCGACTGCTTCGCCGAGGCCGAGTACTTAGTCAATCTTGCCAACCTCAAGGCCCACACCGGCGCCGGCGTCACCCTCTGCGCGAAGAACCATTACGGCTCGCTCATAAGATACCCTGTGGCCGACGGCTACTACGATATGCACAAGAACGCTTTCGCTCAGCAGGTCGGCATATACCGTCCTCTGGTCGATTTGATGGGCCACGCGCAATTCGGCGGCAAAACCGTGCTGTACCTCATCGACGGACTCTACAGCGGAATACACCCTAAAGACAAGGCCCCACAGAAATGGCAATCGTACCCATTCGACGGGGAC
>JAFGTU010000041.1 GCA_016933985.1 Sedimentisphaerales bacterium
ACGGACAGCCCGCTGATCGAAGCGGCATCTACAGTGATCGCTCAAATGAAAGATAAGGGCCTGGCCGGCTTGCTCGACAACAAGAATCGTCAGAGCCTGTTCCTCATCCGGGACTCGAGAAAGAGGATTATCGGATTCACCACCGACATACTCATCGACACCGGCGGCACAAGTGAGCTGAATATTGAAGCTATGGGACTCTACTACACCAGGGGCTTGTTCCCCCGCGAAGAGATGACGTCTTTCCAAAGCGACAACCGTTTTGACCGCTTCACGTGGAAAACAGAGTCGGTAGCTGCCGAGAGGAGTGGCGTCGAGATCGCTCTGAAAGATGACGGACTTCTGACTATCACCAAATCCCACGAGCCGGACAGAGAAATCAGCTACCATACAGGCAACACAGCGGTCCCGGAGATACTGCTCGAACAGCTCCTCGCGCAGATCATAAACTCCGACATCCAGGAAACCCTCGTGGACGTGATCACATCCAACGGCCGGATTATCCCGACGCATATCTATCGAATCAAACCCGAAGATACTGCCACCGAGCAGAACGTCCCGGCTATTAAGCTGACTCCTGTAAGCGGCCGGGGTTTCTATCAATTGATATATCTCGACAGTCAAAAGAAAATATCGAGAACCGAGCAGCAGAGCCTCGAGAGAATAGAGGATAGGTATTACTTCGATCGCACCGAGCCCGAAGATGCAGCAAGACTCTTCCCCGAACGCTCCGAGTTCATCCTGCAAAGGGATAAGCTCAGGCAATACCTCGACAAAATGATATAACCGGCCAGGATCCGTTCGCAATCAGCCTTTGCCGCAGGATACAACGAAAGCAACTGCCTTCAGGAATCAAAAATGGAAAACAAAAAAGCCGCTGCAACCAGGGCAAAACGGTATCCAGCACCTGATACAGCCTTGATCTTATTGACAAGGAAGGCACCAAGGCCCTGCCTTGCGCCGCTGATGCTCGCGGCCTGTTGCTTCACGGCACTATACCTGTTTTCGGGCGGATGCCTCGCCGGACAAACAGGAGCAGTTCAGGTCAATTCCGGCGATGAACAAAAATGGGACGAATTGAAATTGTGGTATCTCCAGCCGGGCGAAAAATGGACCGATGCCCTACCTCTCGGCAACGGACGCCTCGGCGCGATGGTCTTCGGCAAAGTGCAAGACGAGCGAGTGCAGTTCAACGACGATACGCTCTGGACCGGCGGGCCGCATGAATACCAGCACGAAGGCGCCGCCGAGCACCTGGCGACCGTTCGCAAGCTCCTCTTCGAGGGCAGGCAGGGGGAGGCTGAGCGGCTTGCTATGGAAGAGATGATGAGCGTTCCGCTTCGGCAGGAGCAGTATCAGCCGTTCGGCGATTTGCGACTGGCCTTTCCCGGCCACGATAATGTCACCGACTATTGGCGTGAAATCGATATCGATTCGGCTGTGGCGACGGTTACGTATCGCAGTGGCGAGGCCGTCTTCAAGCGCGAAATTTTTTCAAGCTTTCCGGATGATGTGATAGTCGTGCGACTGAGCTGTGATGAGCCGGGCGGATTGACCTTCACAGCGACAATCGACAGCCCGCATCGGCAGAGCGAAACGCTGAAGGTGGAAGACGATACGCTGGCGCTGCGAGGGCGGCTGGTGGGCTTCACCAGCAGGAAGATGCCGGGGCGGGTCGAGAATGTGCTGAAATTCGAGGCGCATTTGAAGGCCTCGGCCCAGGGCGGCAAGGTTGTGGTTGACTCCGAGAAGATAAGCGTCACGGATGCCGACTCGGCAACGCTGATCCTTGCGGCGGCGACCAGCTTCAAGAACTACAAGGACGTCAGCGGCGATCCGGAGACGCTATGCCACCGCACTATCAAGGCGGTCGCAGGCAAGAGCTACGAGGCTTTGCGAGAGGCGCACATTGCAGACTATCGCCGACTCTTTCGCAGGGTGGAGTTCCACCTGGGCGCAACCGACGCAGCCAACCAGCCGACGGACCAGCGGATCGCACGATTTGCCGAGCAGAACGACCGGCAATTCGTCGAGCTTTACTTCCACTACGGGCGCTACCTGATGATCGCCAGCTCGCGGCCCGGCTCTCAGCCGGCCAACCTGCAGGGGATATGGAATGATAATCTCAACCCGCCCTGGGAGAGCAAGTGGACGGTGAATATCAATACCGAGATGAACTACTGGCCCGTCGAAGTGACTAATCTGTCGGAGTGTCACGAGCCTCTTTTCTCGCTTCTCGAAGACGTTGCCGAGTCCGGCGCCAAGACAGCCAAGGTGCATTACAATTGCCGGGGCTGGGTGCTACACCACAATACCGATCTGTGGCGAGGCACGGCACCCATCAATGCGTCGAACCACGGAATCTGGGCAACCGGCGGGGCGTGGCTCTGCCAGGACCTTTGGGAACATTACGCCTTCAGCGGCGATAAGACATTCCTCGAAAAACGCGCCTATTCTATTATGAAAGGAGCGGCGGAATTCTTCGTCGATTTCCTGATAGAGGACCCGAAGACCGGTTGGCTTATCAGCACACCGTCCAACTCGCCCGAGAATGGCGGGCTGGTGGCCGGGCCTGCGATGGACCACCAGATAATCCGCGACCTGCTCGGCAATTGCATCGAGGCCTCGAAGATTCTCGGTGTGGACGAGGATCTTCGCGAGAAGCTCACCGAGATAAAGGGCAAGATCGCACCCAACCAGATAGGCCGGCACGGGCAGTTGCAGGAGTGGCTCGAAGATAAAGACGACCCGAATAACAAGCATCGGCACGTCTCGCACCTCTTCGGGCTGCATCCGGGCAAGGAGATAACACGCCGCGGCACGCCCGACCTCTTTGCGGCGGCGAAGAAGTCATTGGAGATGCGAGGCGACGGCGGAACGGGGTGGTCGATGGCGTGGAAGGTCAACTTCTGGGCGAGATTTGAAGACGGCAACCACGCATATAAGATGCTCACGAGCCTGCTCACGCCAGCCAGAATGTACCCGAATATGTTCGATGCCTGCCCGCCTTTCCAGATCGATGGCAACTTCGGCGGCACGGCGGGCATCGCCGAGATGCTTCTGCAGAGCCATGTAGGCGAATTGCACCTGCTGCCTGCACTGCCTGACGCCTGGCCCAAAGGCTCTATCAAGGGCCTGCGGGCCCGAGGCGCATTCGAGGTTGATATCGCCTGGAAGAACGGCAAGCTGGCCTCGGCCGAGATTCGCTCGCTGGCCGGCAATAAGTGCAGAGTCCGCAGCGCCGGTGCGGTGAAGGTGACATTCAAAGGCAAAGAAGTCAAGACGACAAGGCCGGAGGAGAACGTCGTCGAATTTGCGACAAGGGCGGGTGAGACTTACCTCGTTGCAACTGAAAAATAGCGGCAAATTCGATTTCGAGAGAAGCAAAAATGAAAAACAGACGAGTTGGAACACCCAAACCGAGAACCGCCGGACAGAGTCTGCAAACGCTCGCCCTTTACCTGCTGCTCTTTGTCTGCCTGCCTGCGGCCTGCCTGACGAACACGGCCAAAGGCCCTGCCTCCGCCAGCCTGGCTGAGCAGGAATGGTCGTCGTTGAAGCTCTGGTACAACCAGCCTGCGGCGAAATGGACCGAGGCCCTGGCTGTAGGCAACGGGCGGCTCGGGGCGATGGTCTTCGGTGGCACGACCTTCGAGCGGATTCAACTCAACGAGGATACTCTATGGGCCGGCCCGCCCGTGCCGCAGGACCGAGTCGGCGCCTATGAGCATATCGCCGAGGCGCGAAAACTGATCTTCGAAGGGAAGTATTCCGAGGCCCAAGGGATTATGCAGCGTGAAGTGATGGGCCAGCGTATTTCGCCGCGAAGCTACCAAACGCTGGGCAACTTGACGATCAGCATGGCGGCTGACGAGAAACCTGCTTCCGGAGCAATTGCCATAACCAGATGGCGCCGCGGCGGCGAGGACGATGCTTCAAACGACAAGTATGTCACGGCTGATTACGACGATTCAGGCTGGTCCGAGCTGGTTGTCAAGGCGGACAGCTTCGCCAAAGGAAACCCCTCCGTCGAGCCGAATAAGAAGGCTGTCTTTCGCAGCAGTTTCGAGCTGACGACAGAGCAGCTTGCGACTATTGGGCACTATCTGAATCTCGGACCCATCGACGATGAGGGAACGATTTACGTCAACGGGAAGGAGGTCGGCAAGACCAATGATTATTCCAAACCATATAGCTTTGACGTAGGCAAATCTCTCAAAGCGGGCAAAAACGTCGTCGCAGTTGTCGTGGGCAACGTGGGCGGACCGGGCGGCATGACGTCTTCGGTAACAGTCGGGCCTCCGCAGGATTCGAGCGGCGTTTCTTCGGCGGGATCCGGCGAATCCTATAATCGCCGGCTCGATTTGGATACGGCGATTGCGACGACGACGTTCGAGATTGACGGAGTCAACTACAATCGCGAGGTCTTCGCCAGCCCGGTCGATCAGGCCGTCGTTGTGCGTCTGATGGCGGATAAGCCGGGCAGCATCTCCGTCGAGGTCGCTCTCGACCGCCCCGCCGACTTCGAGGTCGAGCCGGTTGGCAGCGACACGTTGAGCATGTTCGGCCAGGC
>JAFGTU010000270.1 GCA_016933985.1 Sedimentisphaerales bacterium
GTCGAAAGGCCGGTAGCTTGTCGTCGTTAGGCGGGACGAATGCCGAATCGGTTGTGAGGATGATTGCATCGCATCGCCCGTCGAATCCGGTCAGGTCGTGTAGCGCGATAGTCGCTTGCTTACCTGCAATATCGACGGAGCCACCATCCTGCCAATGCCATTCGGCCCCATTCGTGCCGAACGTCGTCTTTAACGGCTTGCCATCGATGAGCAATTGGAACCTGCCCGGCGCACCCGGGGCGTTCCAGGGGGCAACCCAGTCCCGCGTGCGGACGAAGAGGCAATACTCCCCCGCCTGCGGAAGCTCGACCTTGTCAACTGCATCTTCGACCGGCTCACCCAGGCCGTGAGCAAGCAAGAAGGGCGAGCCCATCTGGTCGGCGAACTGCTGATCCACCTCCCACCCGCCAATATGAGCGAAGCTCTCAGCTTCAATAAGAACGGTCTGTGCCCAAGCCAGAGAGACGGACAGAGCCAGGAATACGACGGATAACACCAAACGCAAGATACAAACCGGCTTTTTCATTCAATCAGCACCTCCAGAATTGAGCGATAGAATCGATTCTTCGCCGCCATTTGTACGCATTTTGCTGCCGTTTGTCCAGCGTTATTGCACAGACAGCCATATAATTGCCGGATACAGTCATTTTTTGACAGTTGCCGCCAACCATTCGGCCACGACGATGTTATGCCTTTGGTCAAAATGAGAGACTGCATCGAGCCTTGAGTGGAGAATGATAGTGCGTTACGAAACCTTCTGTGGGTTCTGGGCGAGCGGGCTACGGTTTGAATAGTCTGATTAAGATTTCATCGGAGGTAGTTTCGGCTGCGAGGTCATCGACGGCTGTTGCGGTTAGGGCGAACTGTCCCGGAGCCAGGGCGGTCCAGGGGCATGACCAGCCGTCGTTGCCGTCGGTATCTTCGCCGATTAGCGTGTCGTTTACGAAGAACTCGACCTTGACAATCGAGCCGTAAGCAACCGCGGCCTCGGCGATGATCTCGATTGACTGGGTGTGTGAGATGTCAAATGTCTGTCCGTAGCGGGGGTAGATGATGGTAAGGGTCGGGGGCAGATGCCATTGGCACGGGGCACACTGACACTGAAGCCACTGTTGGGCAAGGCTGCGAAAGTCGATAAAGTCGAGGTCGGCCCATTGCTCGGCGAAGACGGCCAGGTCGAGGAAGTTGGCGAAGCAGTCGCTGGTTAGATCGGTCTGCGAGATTACCTGCCATTGTCGAGTCTCGGTTAGTCGTTCGGCGCGAGCCTCTTCGTCGCGGACTCGCGCGGTATCGTCAAGGACGGTGACGGCGACATCGTGGAGCCCCAAGAAGAGCGAAGAGGTATCGAAGGTTGGTCCGTTGGCGTCCGCGACGTCGTTGCCGTCAACAGACCACTGTATGGTGAGGGGCTGCTCGGTCGGTTCGACGGGATCTATGAAAAGGATCACTCCGGCCGTCAGAGACCTGGAGGGCTGCGGCGTCGCGTCGTCGATTGGCCGGACGTATTCGTAGAAAGCGAAGATGAACTGCTCGGCATTTACCTCTTCGAACGGCCGGCCAAGACTTCTCATCTTCGAGTTGGACGTCGGGCGGTATATTCCGTATCGGCTGTGCAAAGCACCTTCGAAGGTATCGACGTTGGGCAGGTCGAGCCATCGATACCACTTTGTCTGTTGGGCGAGCTGCTCGGCGGCGGTATAGATACTGACATTTGGCTGGCCGGGCTCTGGGCCGGTATATGTGGTGGTGCCGCCGGAGTCGTATTCGTCGGCAAGGTGGGCGAAGGAATGGCCGTACTCGTGCAGGACGAGCTCGACCGCGGAGCTGTTGGCGCCGGCGGCGGTTGCCAGGCCCGAGTAGCCGGCGCCGCCGTAGCGTGTCGAATTTGCCAGCGCGATTATTGTGTCGACCTGTGGGGCGCTGCCGGCGGCGTCCTGGGCCTTGCTGTAGTTGATGCAGAGGAGGCGAGCGATGCCGCCGCAATCGTATGCCATATCGAGAGCGGTGTCGCGATAGATGCCGCTGGCGGGTTCATCGACGCCGGACTCGCTGGAGATTACATCGACGCGATGGACGTTGAAGTAGCCGGCATAAGCGGCCAACGGCTGCTGCGAGAAAAGCCCGGCTACCGCGTTTTCCACGTGGGCGGCGTAGAGGTCAAGCTGGTCGGCGGTGTAGCCGTCGCCGATAAAGACGATATCGATCCTGTTTTCCGATTGGCCGTTGTCGATAATCGTTTCCACCGCCCAGGGCGGGGGCTCGGCCGAGCGATATTTTACGGGAGGCGGCAGAACAGTCGTGACGACACCGCCTTTGAGTCGGCCGTCCTCGATGTAGTCGTAATAGACGAGGCTCTCGCCCGGCAGAAGGGTGTCGCCGGCGACTTTGTAAGCGCCGACCTGGTCCGTCTCCGCCGCCGCCACGTACTGTGGCCGAGCAAAGGCAAGCAAGACGAGGGAGACGCTTAACAGCGGGGAGAGAAACCGTCTATTCGTCGTATCAGCACCTTCCTAATACTATATCATCATTCTTACTCTATCGCAGTATTGTACAGATTTCGAGGCGGGCTGTCAAGACCCTTCAGGAGAGAAGGATCAGTGAGTCAGAGGATTTTCGAGGTTTACGGGGTATTTTTGCCAGGGGGTGGCACCGGATTTTGTTATGTGGTTTCGCAGGGCGGCGAAGAGGGTGTTGTACATTTTGTGTTTATTGGCGAGGGGATTTTCTTCTTTGGGGTCTTCTTTTAGGTTGTAGAGCTGGGGCGGCTCGAAGGGTGTGTTTTGCAGGAGCTTGAAATCGCCGTATCTGGCGGCATAATAGGCCCGGCCTCCGTAGTTGCCTCCCTCGCGACGGATCCAGAAGAGGAATCGGTCTTCGGGCGGCTGAGATTCGCCCAGAAGGGTGGGCAGGATTGTTTTGCCGTCGATTTGGTGTTCGATTCTTGCGCCGGCGGCGTCGCATATTGTTGGGAAGAGGTCCATCGTAAGGGCGAGGCGGTCAGACCTGGAGCCGGGCTTGATTTTAGGTGGCACGGGCTTCCAGCCCGTGAAAACACGGCCAGGATGGCCGTGCCACGAGGCGGCGGCGGGGACGCGGATGCCGCCTTCGTACATATCTCCCTTGCCGGCGCGGAGGGGACCGTTATTAGCGCCGACTCCGATCTGGCCGCCGTTGTCGGAGGTGAAGATGACCAGGGTGTTGTCACTGAGAGCGGTTTCTTTCATCGCCGCGAGGACCTTGCCGATGCCGTCGTCTAAGTGCTCGATTAGGGCGACGAGTTTGGCTCGTTTGTCGGTGATATCCTTTTCGCGTTTCTTAACCTTTTCGAGCCAGTCCTGCGGCGGCTGGATGGGGGTGTGGGGGGCGTTGTATGGCAGGTAGAGGAAGAAGGGCTGCTTGGATTCGGCCCGGCTGCGGATATAGTCAATCGACCACTGTGTGAAGAGGTCGGTGGCATGGCCTTCGGGGTCGATTTCCTTTTCTTCGAGCCGCATGTAGTTGTAGCCGTGGCGGCGATGGTTGTAGTAGTCGTCCATCATGTCGCCAAGGAATCCGTGGAAATGGTCGAAGCCGCGTTCGTTTGGCTTATTGGGGGATGCCAGGCCGAGATGCCATTTGCCGACAATGGCGGTATGGTAGCCGGCTTTCTTTAGCACTTGCGGCAGCAGGACTGCGCGTGGGTCGAGGTAGCCCCAGTTGTCCTTGATGTGAGTGCGGATAACTCCGGGGACGCCGACGAGGTCCGGGTATCTGCCGGTCAGCAGTGCCGAGCGGGTCGGCGAGCAGACGGGGCAGTTGGCGTAGAAGTTGTCGAACCGCATGCCGGAGGCGATGAGCTTGTCAATATTGGGCGTCTGCATGTCCTTAGCGCCGTAGCAAGACAAGTCGCCGTAGCCGAGGTCATCGACGAGGATCATCAGGATATTGGGCTTACGCTTCGCTGGGCGGCTCTGCGCCAGGGCGCATCCGGTGGCCGCAAACGTCGCAGCACCAATGCCGATTGCCTTCAAGAATTCTCTTCGGTTCGTTTCGAAATGCCGCATTTCAGCTTTCTCCATTAGTCTTTCCGATAGTTCTGCTGGTGGGATATCGTTTGCAGTTGCTCCGGCGCGGGGCCGTTGAGGTGGGCGAATTGGTTATTGACTACATCGTTGAACATTCTTGTGCGCGAGGCAATGAACCGGTTGCGGTAGTCTTCCAGTTGCTGAACGCTGTAGTCGGCGCCTTGAGGCGTTTCGGGCGTGTACCGCGTGAGCGTCTTGTCGAGGTAATCAAGGGTGCAGTTGGACTGCCCGGCGCTGTTGTCATCAAAGACCCACCAGCTCAGTCCGACCCAGGGGCCTTCCTTGATTGAGTCGTAGTACGCATCCATGGTCTCGATTGGTGTGGTATAGGAACCTGGGAGGTTGCTTGAGTTGGCGATGAACAACATCATGGCTTGGTCGGCGTCGGCGAGATCGATAGCCTGGAGCATAGCATGGGTGTCGTTCTTGTGTTTAGGGTCCCACCCATCGCCAATCGCCACTTTGAAATCGGGGCGGTAGTATTTTGTTATCACGTTCTGCCAGCTAACTGCGTGCTGCATTACCCACGAGCGCGTGACGTTGGGGCCATCCGGGTCAAAGGCCGTGAACTGGAATCCCCAATAATGATAGACATCGACGCCGATGAATTCCGAATTCGCGGGCCATTTGCACCGCCCTGCGGCAAGGTCTTCCTCGTTGGCAGCGTAAGTACCGATGCCGTAATGGACTTCATTGTACCAGGTCTTGATGTGTGCGAAGGGCCGCTGCCCGTCTATAAGCCGGTGCTTGACCTGTTGTTCAATCCTGCGATTGATATTCTCAAGACCTTCTGTTTTGAGGATGCTGAGGCCTTCGTCGCCGATATTGACCGCAAGGATATTGTTTATGAGCTGCAGGCCGGTGGCCTTATCGCCTTCCGGATTTGTAAGGGTATCGTTCCTATTCTCCCAGAGCTTATCAAGTATGTCGATGAAGTTGCGGAAGGCGTTCTTGTGCTCCTTGTGCTCCTTTTCGCCGGATCTGGCGTTGAGTATGATCAGTTGCCGGTTTCTGAAGCATCGTATCATTAGGTTGATAATCTCATCGCGGTAGTTGTCGTAGCGGTTGTACAACTCGATGCAGGTTGACCATTGGGAGGCCAGGTCGATTCGGCGGATATTCTCGGCGTGGAAGGCCTCGAGGGGTTTGTCACCCTGCCATTTCATTAGGCCATATTCGAAGAGATAGGGGCAGATGCCGAAAGATTCCTGCTGCTTCCAGTATTTGTTGGGCACGTAGGAATAGCTGGTTACGTCGCCTCGGACAAAGCCGGGGAGGAGCTTCTCTGCGGTCTGCGTTGGCCCAGAACGTTTCGCCGCCCGCGGTTTCTCAGCCGGTTGAACGGCGGTTGTATCTTTTGTAAGGGGCGCGACGGGGCCGTTTAGGTGGGCGAACTGGTTGTTGACGACGTCGTTGAACATTTTCATTTTGACGCGGACGTATTCATCGTGCCAGTAGTCGAGCATTTCATCGGAGTAGGGGATTCCCTCGGGGTGGCCGGGGGTGTAGTGCTTGAGAGTCCTGTCGTAGTATTCCAGGCCGCCGTGACAGGTTCCGCTCCAGGAGCTAAAGACCCACCATGACAGAGCGACCCAGGGGCCGGCTTTTAGCTCATCGTAATATGCTTCCATGGTCTCGACGGGGGTGGTGTAGGTCAGCGGCTCGCAGTCGGGTGTGCCGCCGAGCTGGCCGGAGACGCCTATGTACCACATCATCGCATCATTCGCGCCGGCTAATTCGATGCCGCTCATCAGGGCGTGGGTATCATTCCAACATTCGGGCAGCCAGGTGGCGGGGTCGTCGGCATTCTTACAGACGCGGACATCGAGGCCGTGCGGGTAGTATCTTGTTCGCAGGCGATGCCATTCGTTGGTATGGGCGCGGACTTTTTCCCGCGGGATTGACAGGTCGGCTGGATCAAATGGACTCCACTTGTGGCCCCAGTAATGATAGACATCAACACCGATACACTGCGTGTTGGCGGGCAGCTTGACCCTGTGGTGCAGGTCAACATCCTGCTGGGTGGCGGCGTAGCCTCCGTTGTAGTTGAGGGCGGCGTAGCCGATCATATTGTACCAGGCCCTGATGTGTCGGAAGGGCTGCTCGTCGTCCATTCGGCGCAGGCGGATAAGGCGGTCGAATTCGGCGAAGAGTTGTTCGAGACCTTTTGTTCCCAGGCCCGCTTCTCCTTCGTCGCCGCACTTGACGGCCAAGACGTTGTTGATAAGCTGCCGGCCCGTTGCGCGGTCGCCTTCGGGGTTGACCAGAACCTCGTCGCGGCATTGCCAGAGTTTTTCGAGGATGTGTTTGACATTGTTGTAAGGGCCGCCGTCTTTGTCCCGCCGGTCGTAGTAGTTGCTCAGCACGATTAACTGGCGGCGACTAAACGCGCGAAGCATCAGATTGATGATTTCGTCGCGGTATTCATCTTGCCGTGCGGAAAGCATAACGGCGGTTGACCATTGGCTTGCGATGTCGATTCGGCGGACGTTTTCGTCGTGGTATCTCTCTAAGGGGGTGCCATCCATTTGCTGCAGCAGGCTGTACTCAAAGAGATAGGGCAGAATGCCGATGCTCTCTTTCGGGCTCCAGCGGCGGATGGGGACATAAGAATAGCTGACTACATCACCGCGGACAAAGCCCGGCGGTAGCTGCTCGGCAGAGGCGTTGGGGGCGCCCTGATGCGGAGCATCGGAATCGGCGCAGGATACTGCGCTGCGGATAACCAGGACAAGCAAGAGTTGCAGCAGAAGAATTCTCTTGTCGGATTTCATGGCTTGCATCAGACTGACCTTTTCAATAGAGCAATTGCCTTTGGGAGTTCCCTTGCGGTTATATTCAAGTCTTGCATCGCTGGCCTGTTCACTGGTTGTCCGGGCTTTCTATTTCTTGGGCGGTTCGGGCGGCTTGGCAGGCTCCGGCGTTTTGGGAGTCAAGTCAAACTCGGGCAGCCTGGGCATTGGTATTGGTTTTGGGTGTTTTGGTTTGTTCAAGTGGTCGAACTGGTTGTTGACGACGTCGTTGAACATGTCCATCTTGACGTTTATGTATGCGGTTCTCCAATACTCGAGCATATTGTCCGAATAGGGGAGGCCTTCGGGGTGGTCGGGGGTATAGTGCAGGAGCGTTTTGTCGTAGTACTCGAGTCCGCCGTGGACGTCTTTGTATGTTCCGAATACCCACCAGGACAGGGCGACCCAGGGCCCGGCTTTGAGGTTCTTGAA
>JAFGTU010000271.1 GCA_016933985.1 Sedimentisphaerales bacterium
CACGTCGGCCATTATTCCATCATAGACGGAATGGAGAAGATCGGCGTCCCTCCCGAAGGTTACAAGCCATATCCCGGCGGCCACCTCCTCGCCTACGATATGACAACCGGCGAATTCGAAGACCTCGCCAAGGCCCCCCGCGGCGAAGGCATCCTCACAACGAATATGGATACGCTCAGGGGCCGGCTCTACGCAATAACCTGGCCCAGCGGACGGTTCCTACGCTATGACCTCGCATCCAAAGAGCTCAAAGACCTCGGTAAAATCTCCAGAGAGGGTGAAAACGGAAAAGGCGACGACTACCGAACGCTCTGCCGCGCAATCACGGTCGATCCGAGAGACGGCTCGGCCTACTTCACCACCGGTGACGGCGATATTCTCCGCTACAGGTACGATTCCGACTCCATCGAGACCGTAAAGGACGAGGACATGAAGAAGGATTACTTCGGCCTGTATGATCCCACCTCGCCCGGGCACATGGCATACAACTGGAGGCAGGTCCTCTGGTGCGAATCCGAAAACGCTGTTTACGGCGTACACGGCAACTCCGGCTACCTCTTCCGCTTCGACCCCGACGTCCCGCGGGTGGACGTAATAGAGCGCATCACCTCTGAGCCGTCCAAACGATGCGGGATGTACGACCAGTTCAGCTACGGCTACCTCGGCTTCACCCTCGGCCCCGACGGCCGCACCATCCACTACCTCACCGGAGGCCCCGTCTATATAGACGGCAAGAGGGTCCGCGGCAAGAGCACAACCGCTATGGGAGAATCCAAGGGCACTGAAAACCTCCACCTGATTACCTACGATATATCAACCGGCAAATACAAAGACCACGGCCCAATCTTCTACCCCGACGGCCAGAGGCCCGCGTACGTCAATTCAATCGCCGTAGGAAACGATGGAACCGTCTATACCCTCGCAAGAATAACAGAAAACGGACGCACCCGAACCGACCTAATCAGCATCCCGGGACCATTCAAGAGCAAGTAACGCCAACACAAGGAGCAGCGAAATGAATCGAGAATCCCCCAACCTTCGCCAAATAAGGCCCCGCAGGTTCAGTAGAATAGCGGCTTTGTGCCTGATCGCCGTAGCCGCTCTGATATGCCAAAGCGCGGTCAACCTGCCTTGTGCCATGGCAAACCAGCAGCAGCTCGAATGGAAAGCCGGCATTGCCTCGGTTGTCATCACTCCCGACCAGCCGATGTGGATGTCCGGTTACGCAGCCCGAACAAAGCCGTCGGAAGGAAAAATCCACGACCTGCACGCAAAGGCCCTCGCATTGGAGGATGCCTGGGGCGGCAAGCTCGTAATCCTCACCCTCGATCTGCTTGGAATCACCCGCGAGATGCGCGATTGGCTGGAAAAAGAGGTCGGCCGGCGCTACCAGCTTCCCCCGGAAGCACTACTGATAAACGCCTCCCACACTCATTCCGGCCCCGTGCTGCACAAGCCCAGCGAATCAATCTACGGAGACTCCTTCTACGGCATGAGCGCCGAGCAAATCGAGCGGTCCCGCGACTACACCGAAAAGCTCCTGCCGAAATTGGCTGACCTGATCGGCGAAGCCCTAAAAAAGCCCGCCCCGGCGCGACTGGCCTACACCCACGCAAGAGCCGGCTTCGCTATGAACCGCAGATGGAGGCTGGAGCAGGGTTATCAGATTAGCCCCAACCCGGATGGTCCCGTTGACCACGATGTCCCCGTCTTGCGCGTCGAAGACCCCGAGGGCAAGCTAAAAGCCCTTGTCTTCGGCTACGCCTGTCATAACACTACACTCAGCCAATATGAATTTTGCGGCGATTACGCCGGCTTCGCGCAGGAGTACGTCGAGCAGGACCATCCGGGGGTGACTGCATTCTTCATAGAAGGCTGCGGAGGTGACCAGAATCCGTATCCCCGCCACGGCGACCAGGCCCTCCGATACTGTAAGGACCACGGACGTGCATTGGCCAACGCGGTCGAGTCCGCCCTGATTCCCCGAGCAAGGCCCGTCGCGGGACCGATTCGAGCCGTGCTTGATACCGTAACCCTCGACTTCGCAGAGCCGCCCACCCGCGAACAGCTAAATGAGCAGGCCAAATCCAAAAACAAATATGAACGCCGCCACGCCGAAATCTTATTGGATGAGCTGGAGCGAAACGGAAAAATCCGCACGACCTACCCCTATCCCATTCAGGTCGTCCAATTCGGCGACGACCTCACAATCGTCGCGCTCGCCGGCGAAGTCGTCGTGGACTATTCCCTGCGCCTTAAAAACGAGCTGAAGGGCCGCACCCTCTGGGTGGCCGGCTACTCGAACGACGTCTTCGGATACTTACCCTCCCTGAGAGTCCTCAACGAAGGCGGCTATGAAGGCGGCGAGGCCATGCGATACACCGAGCTGCCTGGGCCCTTCGCCCCATCCGTCGAAACGAGGGTCATAGACAAGGTGCACGAATTGGTAAAGAGTCTGCAAACGCTTAAGCTAAACTGAATACGGCAGGACTTGGATACGGCCAGAAAAAATGCAGGAAGCGAGCAAATTTGGTATAATAGAAAAGAATTACACTCGGTGCGCACGAATAATGAAAGGGGCAAAAAATGAATGAGAACAACGTAACCAGACGACAATTTATGGCCGCCGCCTCAGCAGGCGCCGTCGCTGCGGCTGCTGCGGGGACAATTCCCGCCTATGGAAACCTCACAAAGAAAACCGAAAAGCTGGCCCTCCTCGGCGGCCCAAAAGTCCGAACAAAGGGCTGGTCTCCCTGGCCCATTTGGGATAGCTCGGCAGAAGACCCCATTCTCGCCGTCCTGCGAAGTGGAAACTGGTACCGAGGCAGCGGGACAAAAGTCACAGAATTCGAAAAACAATATGCCGAGCTGATGGGGACCAAGCGATGCCTGGCTACCGCCAGCGGCACTACCGCTCTGCTCGTCGCCATGCACGCGCTCGGGGTCGATGCCGGAGATGAAGTGCTTGTCGCACCTTATACCTTCATTGCCACCTATAACGTGGTCTTTCTCAGCAAGGCCCTGCCGGTTTTCGTCGATACCGACCAGGAAACATTCACAATGAATCCCGACAAAATTGAAGAGAGAATCACTGAAAGAACCAAAGCCATCCTCCCGGTCCACATTCTGGGGCTGCCGGCGGATATGGATGCCATCAATGCCATCGCAAAGAAGCACAACCTTGTCGTGATAGAAGACGCCTGCCAGGCCTGGCTCGCCGAATACAATAACAAAAAATGCGGCACCCTGAGTGACTTGGGCTGCTTCAGCTTCCAGAACTCAAAACACCTCCCTGCCGGAGAGGGTGGAGCAATCGTTGGAAACGATGAGGAAATCATGGACAGGTGTTATTCCTTCCACAACTGCGGCAGACCCTACGGGTCCGTAAAAGGAACCAGCAGCTACCCGATCAGGGGAAGCAACCGCAGAATGCAGGAGTTCCAGGCCGTTATACTAATGTCACAGATGAAGCGAATTAAAAAGGATGCCGATACCCGGCTGGAGAACGCACTTTATTTAACATCCAGAATCAAAGAAATCCCGGGGATTATCCCCTACAAACTGGCCCGTGGAGCAACCAGGTCCGCCTACCATTTATACCCGTTCCGCTATAAGAAAGAGCAATTCAACAACGTCCTACGCGATAAGTTCCTCTCGGCCCTGAGCGCCGAAGGCATCCCGTGCTCGGGCGGCTACGGACCTCAGAACAAGGACGGTCTGATAGAAGATGCATTAAATTCGAAAGGCTACAAGCGGCTTTTCTCAAAGAAACGACTTGATCAATATCGCGAGGAAAACCACCTCCCCGATAACGACCAGCTTTGTCAGGAGGCCGTATGGTTCGGCCAAAACATGCTGCTCGGAACAAAGAGCGACATGGACGACATCGCCAACGCTATCGAGAAAATATACCAAAACCGCGGCAAGCTGGCGTAGATGCTGACCCGAATCAACCGACGACTGGGTGGCAGCCTCAAGCCCGAAGGGCTTGGGGATGGTGCCACACGTGCAGATGCGCCACATCGAGGCCAATTGCAGAAGCCTGTTTATCTGATCTGTTTGAGCAGGTACAGGGCTTCTTCCACCATAATTTCCCCGGCTCCTTTCGCCAGGCAGGTTGCCTCGCCCGTTTCGTATCCGCCCTCATCGTAAGCCGCCGCATGGCAAACATACCCAATAATATCATTGGCCAAAGAGACGACAAAGAGCCGCTCCAGCCCCGCCCGCTTCTTTATCTCCAAGCCGATCTCCACCAGCACCTCGCCCGGCAGCCCCAGAATATAAATATCCCCGAGCCTAAGCACCTGTATCTCGCTGGTTATATATTCTTCGCCCTCTTCGTTGCACTCGCCCGATTTCTTCGCGGGGAATTTAATCTCTTTCTTAATCGCCCTCAATCTCACATCGCCGGTCGTCCGGACGTATTGCAACCTTCTCAAGGCCTCGCCCCCGATTGCCTTGCCAATCCGCCGATGAGCTTCCTCTCCCCTCTGGTAAGGCACGATGTCACCGGCTGCCCCGGATGCAAATAGGCACACACCGCCCTCGGCCCGCTCCACAAGCTCAGTCACATCGCCGGGAAAATCAGCCGATATCGACGTCGGCAGGTGAGGATATATGCACACCGGATGACACGCATAATTCACAATCGAACCGACAATATTATCGTTCGCATCCTCTACCCGCAGCACCCGCAACTCCGGATCCACCGGCCCAAACGTCAGGCTTGGCTTATTGGCGTCGAGAATGAAAGATACCGTCGTCGAGCCGTCGTCGCCAGTCTTTATCGTCCGCGTCGCCGCCACCTCCGCCGATATCCTAAACGTCGTCACCGCCGCCCCTTCGGCATTCTTGGGCCGACGATTAAAAACCATCTCCGGCACACCGCCGGCCGCCGTCCCGATCCTTACTTCCCGCATATTCTTGTGAGCGATAAGCACCGAGCCCGCAATCTTCTTTATCAGCGTCTGAAGATAAGCCTCATCGATTGGCGGCGTCCAGCTCTTTTTCGCCG
>JAFGTU010000272.1 GCA_016933985.1 Sedimentisphaerales bacterium
AACGTCGATATCCTCGGCCACTTCTTCGAAAAATCAATCAACGACATTGAAAAAATCCGCCTCGCCGGACTCTGGCATACTGTAGATGAGCCTGAGCCTGCCCCTAAAATGGTCAAGTCCGCAGAGAGAAAACGAGGCGGGATATACTATACGCCACCCGATTTTACCGAATTCATTGTCAATAACACCGTCTCAAAACTCGCCGATGAAACAATCGCCCCCATCGCCGACAAATACGGCGTGAGCATCGACGACATCCTAATCTCCCACCAAAACGGCAATGTCGCCGTCTTCGCCCTCGAAGCCATCGACGCCCTCCGCCAAATAAAGGTAGTTGACCCTGCCTGCGGAAGCGGTGCCTTCCTTATCCAGGCCTACGACGCCCTCGAAGAAAGATACCTCGACCTCGCGGAAGCCATCTCTCTCAGCGACCCGCGCCGGGCACGCCGAATTAAGGACGCCATCCCCGATTACATCCTCCACGACAACATCTTCGGCGTGGACCTCTCGCCCGAAGCCGTCGAAATTACCCAGCTCGCCCTCTGGCTCCGCTCCGCACAAATAGGAAAATCGCTCACCGACCTCTCAAAAAACATAATCTACGGAAACTCCCTTATCGCCCCCGACTCCCTCGAAAACAATGTCATTCCGAGCGCAGCCCACAACGTCATTCCGAGCGCAGTCGAGGAATCTATCAGAACTAACGCCGCGAAGCGGCCTCAAAAGCAACATACCACATCCGACATACGACATACCACCAATGACCTTCGCAAAAAACTAAACCCCCTCGACTGGCGCGCAGCCTTCCCACAAATCTTCGCCCGACAGAACCACGGTTTCGATTGCGTCATCGGAAATCCACCATGGGAACGGTTTAGCCTGAAGAAACGTGAGTTCTTTGCCTTTGCAGCCCCGCACGTACTCAAAGCTACGAATGCAGCCGAGGCTCGGAGACTCATTGCGAAACTCGAAGCTGAGAATCCCGAACTACACGCTCGGTACCTCGAAGCCAAAAGCGCTGCCGAAGCCGCCCTAACCTACCTTCGCTCCTCTGGACGCTTCCCACTAACAGGAAAGGGCGATATTAACACCTATGCAGTATTCGCAGAATTGGCTCATTCGCTCGTAACGCCCACCGGCCGTGTCGGCCTGCTCGTCCCATCCGGAATCGCCACCGACAATACAACCAGGGCATTCTTCGCCGAAATTGTCAACGCCAACACCCTTAGCGGCTTGTATGACTTCGAGAATCGCAAGAAGATATTTCCAGATGTGGATGGTCGTTTCAAGTTCTCCGTTCTACTATTTGGCGGCAGCGAGCGCAAATCCCAAAACGCCGATTTTGTCTTCTTTGCCCACAAAATGAAGGACCTTGAGGAAAAATCCCGACATATCAGCCTCTCGTACAAGGATATAGCCCTTCTCAACCCCAACACAAGAACCTGCCCAGTCTTCCGGTCAAAACGCGATGCAGACATCACCAAGGCAATCTACCGCCGCGTGCCCGTACTCATAGATAAATCCCGAAAAAAAGGCGGCAACCCATGGACCATCCAGTTCTACACTATGTTTCACCAGAGTGGAGATGCCCATCTCTTTTGGACCGCCGACAAACTCAAAGCCGATGGCTTCAAACGCGACGGCTCCATGTGGAAGAAACGAAAACAAACGTTCATTCCCCTTTGCGAAGCGAAGATGGTTCAAATGTACGACCACCGTGCTGCAAGTGTAGTCGTTGATCCATCCAACTACATGCGCCAGGGCCAGACGGATCCAACTTCACTCGTCCAGCATCAGAATCCGGAGTTCCACGTCGAACCGCGATGGTGGGCACTCTCTGATTCGATTGAGGCCATCGTTGGAGACCCTCCTCCGCCTGCACTCCTGGCCTTCAAAAAAGTCACAAGCCCAACTAATCAGAGGACCATGATCGCGGCGTTCATACCTTGCGCAGGCGTTGTGGATTCGACACATCTCATTCGCTTCCGAGAGCCTTCAAACGTCCTCTTACACTGTTGCCTACTTTCCAACCTAAACTCGTTTATTCTTGACTACGTTGCGCGACAGAAGATAGGGAATGTCAATCTCAACTTCTACCTTGTTGACCAATTCCCGATGTTCCCGCCCGATTTCTACCACCAGAAGTGCCCATGGTCCGCTCGCACCACTTTAGAGAAGTGGATCAGTCAGCGTGTCCTCAAGCTCACCTGCACCGCCAACGACATGATCCCCCTGGCAAAAGCCGCCGGCTTCACCCCGGCGGTTCACAAGTGGAATCCCGCCGAGCGTGCCGACCTTATGGCCGAGCTCGACGCCGCTTATTTCCTCCTCTACGAAATCGACCGCGACGACGTCGAGTACATCCTCTCAACCTTTGCCGGCATAGAAAAGCAGCGCCAAGTCGCCTTCGCCGGCTCCACCGCCTACGACAGAATCCTCCGCCACTACGACAGCCTCAAAGCCAAATCAAAATAATCCCCTTCCCCCTCGCACAAACCCCGCTTCTCGCCCCTCAATCAGAAACATGAAACTTTTGCCTTAGGCATCCGCGTTAACTTGTGCCCTGGGTATCTGTGTCTAAGTACAAAAGTGGCTTGACATCCAACTCTGTATATAGTATAATACACACTAAACTAATAGGAGCTGAATAATGATGCTCTATTCTCAATATCTATATGAATTCGTGCTCATTCGTGAGAACCTGTGCCATAGGTATTCGTGGTTCACTTCTTCTCAATACCCCGAAACGCCCAACCTGCCTATCCTGCCCTCCTTGTCGCTTGTACTCTTATCCCCTGTCCTCCGTCTTCCGTCGTCCGCCTGCCCCGGCGTAGCCTTGTGCAAAGCCGGGTGTCTTCGTGGCTATGCCTCAATTATGCAAAACAAACCCAATTCCCAAAATGCTAAAAAGCATACAAATTCTTCTATTGCAAAGAGTTATGCAAATAATACGCCCCATCGTGTTCGAAAAAACAAAGCCAATCAAACCCAATCTTGTCGCGGCGTAGCTCCGAGCGAACCCGGTTTTTCTCCCGCCGCCGCCGGGACGAAATACGACATGCGATATCCGACATACGAAACCGATTCTCGGCCTTTCCGATATGCGACAGTCGAAACGGACGCTCAGAAGAAGGGAGTTTACGATTTGCGAGATATGCCGGCGGTCCGCGGGTTAAAAACCACGGGCAGAGATGCCCGTGCCACTTTTTATCTTCGCCATTCGGCTTTGCGGACCATTAGGGGGGGTAATTGCTGTGGTCTTATGGGTTTGCTTGCGCGGTGGGAGCAGCTCCTGCTGCTCGGATACCAGCCGATAGTGAAAAGGTCCGGCTTTATCGGTATTATTCGCTTTCTACGCCATGCAAACATTATCGCCCCAACTCTCGGAAGAAAGAAGCAAAAAAGAGTTCACCCTCCTCTATCGGATAGAACGGAAGGCGACTTAAGTGCCGTGGGGAGAAGACAGGAGACCGGAGACAGAAGACAGAAGACGGACGACAGAAGACAGGATACAGAGGACGGAGGGGAGAAAACGCTAAAGATCGAAATCCGAAACAGATTCAAAGCACTAATGTTCAGATGTTCGAAACGGTGTGGCGGGGAGTTATTGTCTGATTTGGGACCAGGTTATTGGCTGCTTGTCCACTTCGAGGGGGTTTATGCGGGTGACTCGCCAGGAGCCGTCGGACTGCCTGGCGAAGAAGATTTCGCCCTTGAAGAAGAGGAAGGACTTGTAGCTCTGGGCGACCCAGCTTTTCTGGTCGAACGTCGTTGTTGTGAAAATGGTCGCCTTCGCGGCGGGGGGGGAGATTTGGAGCAGGCAGCTTCTCAGCTTGTTCTTGTGGATGTAGATATCGGCGAGCGTTTTTCGGCAGCGGGCCATCAGTTCGGCCTTGGTTCTGTGATGTGAGTCCTGGTAATCGACTGCGATTAGAGGCTCTATCGCGGCGTGGTTCTCCTCCTGGACGGCCTTCATGAGTGTGCTGATTAGGGCGTTGAGCTTTTCGCGGTCGGTTCTGACGAGAAGATCGAGGGCGAAGGCCAGGGCGACGATGGAGAGCGGGATTAGCCATTGCCTGGGGCTTCGCTTTTCGGGAAAGACGCTGCGGAAGGTGAACAGGCCGAAAAGGACTATTACGGCGAGGCCTATCAGGGTATAAGGTTGTTCGAAGAAGTTGAACATAAGTTTTTCGCCACGCAGGGCACAGAGAATTGACCGGCTAAAAAATCCTAAATACGAAACACGAAATCCGAAACAATATCAAAATCTCAATTTTCAAATGCACGAAACACATTCCGGCTTCCATCCGTTTGTCGGTGCGGCTACGTGCCAAATGAAACCACGAATTGATTGACGATGCAAGTATTTTGTCTGCTTCTGAATTCCGGGTTTTTATGTTGCGAAGATGAGGTCCTCTCTTGGCTGTGCGGCGGGGCTTTGTCAGGGGGTCTTGTGCGGGAATACGCTTGCCATGAACTTGACATCCGCTCCTTCGCCGCCGGGGACGGGATAGTTCAGTGCGCGTGGGTCGCCCTCCATGCCGAGGCGTGACATCTCCTTTGTGCTGTCGTCGATCCAGGTGTGCATCTCTGCGCTGCCGTCGGCGAATCCGAGTGTGCTCCTTGACTTGCTGTGCCAGATTGATAGCGGGTCGATCCAGGTTGGTTTGGCAAGATTCATGATCCACGAGCCCATGTTCCAATATCTCGGGTCGGCTTCTTCAAGGAAAGCGATCTTGGTTGCGGGATTGCTGATCTGCGTGTAAATCTTCACCGGCGTGTACGTGTGGCCGCTGTCAAGCTCTCCGTTTACGCCGCCGACTAATGAGAAGCTGCGCCAGGCTTGCTGTGAGGATGCCTTTCGGTAATCGGACGGGCATCGGTAAATGTCGATGAATTTGGCGTACTTGAAGAGCAGGCCCTTTTTTATTCCTCTGATCTCCTCTTCTCGCGTTGCCGGTCTGCCCGCATAATCACCGGCTGGCGTCTGCGGCGGCTCAACCCAGTATGTATCTCTGGCGAAGCCGGCGTCGGATGGGACGTGGCTGTTGACGAGCTTGTCGTCATTGTCGTATGCGTACAACAGCCAGGCGAGGGTGAGCTCCCTGACGTTGTGAACGCAGTGAAGCCGTCGGGCCTGGTCCCTTGCCATGTTCAGGGCGGGCATGAGGACGGCCATCAGCAATGCTATGATTGCAATAACCACGAGCAGCTCGACGAGTGTGAAAGCCGGCCTTTTCATTGGGCAACTTCCTTTTCAGTGAGGAGGCGAGTGAGAGCAGGCTAACCCACGTCCTCACATATCCAATTGTACCACAAAACAGACCCGAAGTCAAGCTGGAGCGGCGATTGTTGTGGGGCACATGTCGGACGCCGCGCCGCGTTGGGGTTATATTCTGAGTTCGGATTTTGCTTCTTTGATCTTTTGAATTGCGAATTCGAGGTCTTTTTTTGAGTGTGCGGCGGAGATTTGTGTTCTTATTCTGGCCTGGCCTTTCGGGACTACGGGGTATGAGAATCCTATTACGTAGATACCCTTTTGGAGGAGTTTTTCGGCCATTTTTTGGGCGAGACGAGCGTCGCCGAGCATTATTGGGACGATAGGGTGCTCGCCTGGGATGACGTTTAGGCCGAGGCTGGCGATTTGGGCTCTGAAATAGGCGGTGTTCTCGGCAAGCTTGTCGCGGAGGTCGGTTGAGGCTTCGAGGATTTCGAGGACCTTTAGCGAGGTTGCGACGATTGCGGGTGCGAGGGTGTTGGAGAATAGGTATGGGCGGGAGCGCTGGCGAAGAAATTCGACGATTTCTTTTCTTGCTGTGGTGTACCCGCCGGAAGCTCCGCCGAGTGCCTTGCCGAGTGTTCCTGTGATGATGTCGATTCTTCCCATTACGTTTCTGTATTCGTGCGTTCCGCGGCCTTTTTTGCCGAGGACTCCGACGGCGTGGGAGTCGTCGATCATAACGAGGGCGTCGTATTTCTCGGCGAGGTCGCATATTTGGTCGAGCTTTGCGATTGTGCCGTCCATTGAGAATACGCCGTCGGTTGCTATCATTCGGAAGCGTGCGGATTTGGCTTGTTTTAGTTTATCTTCGAGGTCGGCCATGTCGCCGTTTGCGAAACGGAAGCGCTGGGCCTTGCAGAGTCGGATTCCGTCGATGATGCTGGCGTGGTTAAGCTGGTCGGAGATTATGGCGTCTTCTGCGGCCAGGAGGGTCTCGAAGAGGCCGGTGTTGGCGTCGAAGCAGGAGGAGTAGAGGATTGTATCTTCGGCGCCGAGGAATTGGGCGATTTTTTCTTCGAGCTGCTTGTGGATTTGCTGCGTTCCGCAGATGAATCGGACGGAAGAGAGGCCGTAGCCCCATTTTTCGTAGCTCTCGCTTGCGGCCTTTATGATTTCGGGGTGGTCTGCGAGGCCGAGGTAGTTGTTGGCGCAGAAGTTGAGGACTTTTTGGCCTCCGGCGATAGTGATTTCGGCCTGCTGGGGGCTCGTTATAATCCGCTCGCCCTTATACAGGCCGGAGCTTCGGATTTCGTCGAGCTGGTGGGATATGTGGGATTTTATTGTGCCGAACATTTTTCGGTCCAGTCCAAGATTATTTTTCCTGAGTTTCCTGATGCCATTATTTCGAAGGCTTTTTGGTATTCGGTGTAGTGGAATCTGTGGGTTATTATTGGTGTAATGTCGAGTCCTTTTTGGAGCAGCATCGTCGCTTTGTACCAGGTTTCGAACATTTCCCTTCCGTAGATTCCCTTTATTGTCAGCCCGTTGAACACTACGTAGTCCCAGTCAATTTCGGTTGGCGGCATAATTCCGAGGAGTGCGATTTTTCCGCCGTGGCAGACGTTTTCGAGCATGTCCTTGAATGCGGCGGGGCTTCCGGACATTTCGAGTCCGACGTCGAATCCTTCCTTCATTCGGAGTTTCTTCTGGGCGTCTTGGATTTTTTCGGTTCGGGCGTCCACTACGAGGGTGGGTTTCATTTTTTTTGCGAGTTCGAGGCGGTATGGATTTACATCGGTGATGACGACATATCTTGCGCCGGCGTGCTTTGCGACGGCGATTGCCATCAGGCCGATGGGGCCGGCGCCTGTTATGAGGACGTCTTCTCCGACGAGGTCGAAGGAGAGAGTAGTATGGACGGCGTTGCCGAGGGGGTCGAAGCATGAGTAAATCTCGGCGGGTATGGCGGGGTCGCAGTGCCATACGTTGGAGACGGGGATGGAGAGGTATTCGGCGAATGCTCCGTTGCGGTCCACGCCGATGCAGCTTGGCTCGATGCAGAGGTGTCGGCGTCCGGCGCGGCAGTTTCGGCATCGTCCGCAGACGACGTGTCCCTCGCCTGAGACGAGCTCTCCGATGCGGATGTCGTGGACGTTTTCGCCTAATTTTTCGATTGTTCCGACGAATTCGTGGCCTATAACGAGTGGCGGATGAATAGTCTTTTGCGCCCACTTATCCCATTTGAAGATGTGGATGTCCGTGCCGCAGATAGCGGTCTTGAGGATCTTTATGAGCACGTCATTTGGGCCGACTTCGGGTGTGGGGACGTCGTCGGCCCAGATGCCGGGTTCGGATTTTGTCTTAACGAGCGCTTTCATATTCCGGCTACTCCGTTGGCATTGCGGCCGTTACAGGAAGAATTTCATATCTTCCTCTGTCAGCCCCTTTGCCTGTAAAAGGCAATCTTCGCTCAGCGCCTGCCCTGAGCCTGCAGAAGGGGTGACAGATTTGAGATAGTATCTTAGTCATTCGGCTTGATGGGTCGTATCTTTATGTTCCGGAACGAGACTTGGCCATGGTCGCCCTGGAGGGCGATAAAGCCCGTCGTCGATTTGGCAAACAGGCTCATGCCGCCAAATTTGCTGTCGGCGACCCGCTGCTTAAATTCGTCGCTTGCGAGGACGTAATCGAAGTACTTGACTCCGTTGATCCAGTGTTCGCAGGCGGTCGGAGTGACCAGGAGGCGAATTTGATTCCATCGTCCGGCGGGTTTTGTGGCATCGAGTCGTCTTCCTGTCACAGGGTCTATCGGAGGCTGGTAAAGCGCATAGAGCCAGCCTGAGCGAACGGGGTCGGAAGCCTCCTTGTTGTCCTCCAACTGGAATTCGGGTCCGGTTGCCCAGGCGGCGTCGGCCTGGTTGGTGACGTGGTACATAATTCCGCTGTTTCCTCCGCGTGAAATGTTGTATTCCAGCCGCAGCTCGAACCAGTCGAACTGCTCGGTCGTGCACAGGTCGCCGGCGTTGTGTGGATCGGCGCAGATCAGCGCGCCGTCTTTGATCTGCCATCCGGCGCGTATGTTACTCTGTTTGAAGTTTGTCCAACCCTTGAAGGTCTGTCCGTCGAAGAGGGTCTTCCAGCCGGCTGCTTTTTCCTCTTCGGTGAGGGTATTGATTCTCAATTCGGCCTCGGCCTCTGCTGCAATGCGGTCTTCGAGGGCTTTCTTCCACTCGTCGCCGAGCTCCTGCAGGGTGCGTGCGGTGTGTTTTTTCCACAAGTCTTCGCTGTAGTCGCCCCGGCGAGCGGCGGCATTCAGGGTTGTGACGATGTCTTTGTCGTACTGCCGGACAACCCAGTCGAGGAAGTTGCCGGAAACACGGTAGCTCGCGTCGTAGCGGGCGCGGCTTACATTGCCCGCGTTAATCTCCGCTCCATAAGTCTCCGGCTCGTAGAGAAACCATCGAATGTAGTCGGCAATACCCTCCACCAGCCATCCCGGGGTGCGCGTGGCGTTCGGGTTGCGGCGAGAGCGGCCATAGTCCTGGACGACGTGGACAAGCTCGTGGACGACGGCGCCCTTGGCCTCTCCTTTGAGCTGCTGCCTAAACCAGGCAGCGGCGCATTGTATGCGTGTGCCGCCGGTTGCCGCGACGCCGCGCATTGAATCGCTAAAAGTGACGTTCACCTGTTTTGGCGGCTCGAAGCCCTCGCTCGGCAGCATTTTGACAATTCTGGGATACCAGTCGCGGAGGACGGGTCCAAGCTCCCGGGCGGCCCATTCGGTGAGGTCTGGTGTTTCGGTGGTATCAATTGTAATGCGATACTTTCCGTCATCGGTCCGGATGGTCTCTATTCGCGG
>JAFGTU010000273.1 GCA_016933985.1 Sedimentisphaerales bacterium
GGTATCGACAGCGACCACCCGGACCTGAGCGATAATATCGCCGACGGCTGGCACTACTTCCTCGACGGCGCCAGCGGAGCCGGAGCCGAAGACGACCACGGCCACGGAACAAACGTCGCAGGCATTATCACGTCGAGGGGCTTCGTCGCGCCTCTGGGAGTCGCCCCCGACGCCGACATCCTGCCCATCAAAGTCCTCGACAAAGACCTCAACTTCTCAGCATCGAGTGACATTGTCGCCGCCATAGATTATGTAGTGAGCCACTTGAACGACTACGACAACCTCTGCGTTATGAATATGAGCCTCGGCACCAAAACAAGGTTCAGCGACTGCCCCTGCGACAGTTCCAGCCTCACGTGGCTGCAGAACCTTAAGGACTCCGTCGATGCGGCCAAAGACGTCGGCATCGTAATCTTTGCGTCCAGCGGCAATGAGGGCAAGACGACCGAGATGCCCGCCCCGGCCTGTCTCTCGGCGGTTACGGCAGTGGCCGCCGTCTATGACCAGGACCTCGGCCCGGAACCAGATAGCGGCACATACCACGATGTATACGACAAATCCTGGCCCGACTGCAACGATCTCGACACTTACCCGGATTTGATAACCTGCTTCTCCAACCGCAACGGTTGCAACGAACTGGCCGCCCCAGGACGCAACATACTCTCAACAGGAATGTTTAGCCCAAGCCTAACAAGCACATTCACCGGAACATCCCAGGCATCGCCCCATTGCGCAGCCGTAGCGGCCCTGATGCACGAAAAGGCCGAGTTTATGCGGGTAGGGACCTGGCCCGCATGGATCGTCCAAACGATGAAGGATACCGGCGTGCCCACTTTTGACCCCGCTGCGACCTCGCCGAATCCTATACGCGTCGATGCGTTCGCAGCCGTCAACCAGTTCATAGAGCCGTGGGCCGGATTCAAATGGAAGCAGTTCCCAAATACGAGCGGCTACGGTATGGATATCGCCTGCGACATCTTCGACTACCCCGGCCCCTCCGTCCAAAGAAGGCTCGCCGATGATTTCCTCTGCACAACGACCGGCCCCATTACAAAGGTAGTCCTCTACGCCTCATGGAAGGCCGATTCCAAAGCTACGCTCGGCCGCATTCACCTGGCCATCTACAGTGACATCCCCGATCCCGACGGCGACGGCCCCGCCTTCAGCACCCCCGGATATCTGCTGTGGGAGAAGGACTTCTACTCCGTCCAAGAAGATTTCACCGAGTCGCGCTACTACACGATACCGCCGATGACCATGCCGGGCAAGGCATGGTGGTGGGACCCGGCAGGCGGCAACGCCCCCGTCCAAAACGACGACAAGGAGACATGGCGCTACGATATCCCGATTAACCGGACCGAGGCCTTCGTCCAGCAGGGCGACCCGTGCGAGCCGGTCGTCTATTGGCTCGGCGTCCACGTCTATTTCGGCGGATTCATACCCGTCCCGTCCGACCCCGGATTCGGCTGGAAGACTTCCCTCATCTCGGAAGCCTGGAACGACGCCGCCGTCTATTCCAACGATGCCGGCTCAACCTGGAGCCGGCTCAAGTATCCGATGGGTCTGCCCGCCATAGGCGAAAACATCGACCTGGCCTTCGAGATACTCGGCAATATCTGCTGCAGTTGCCCCGACTACAACTCCGACGAGACAATAACCCTCGAAGATTACGCCGGCTTTGCAGACCACTGGGGATGGACCGGCCCATCCGGCGGCGACGATAGCATCAGAGACCTGAACTGCGACGGAAGCGTGGACTACAAAGACGTCTCAATCCTCGCCCGTCTATGGCTCGCCGGCTGCATGGACGACTGTCGCGGATGCTTTTAGCCCAAGACTTACAAGGTGCGCAAGAAGCCGTTCTGCCGTGGCATGGGCATCTTGCCCATGCGTCGCAGGGGCATCTTGACCCTACAATTGGCGTCTTTCTCTTGAACTTGATCTCCGGCGAGACGCACGGCCAGGATGGCCGTGCCACTTCTTACGCACGCTTTTAGCGGCTTGATATCTTTAGCTCCAGCACGGCGTAGCCGTCGATCTCGAAATGCTCGAGGGTGATTTCGACCGTTTTGTCCGTCTGCAGTTCGAGCGTGCCCGTGTTGCGCGTCGGGCCGTGCCACGTCCAGTTGTCGATTATCGCCCGGCCGTCAACGGTCAGGCGTATTCCATCGTCGCTGAGCGTCGCAAATTCCCACTCCCCGGCTGAGAGCGGCAGGCGCGCCTTGGCGATCATGCCAAAGTAATCGCCGCCCAGCTTCGCATCGGTAACCGATTGCGATATCTCCTGCTCACTCGGCCCGCCCCATCCGTAGCTAAAGACCAAATGCTTCACTTTGGCCGAGACTGCCGAGCTTCCATTGGCAAGCTCTCGCCACGCCCGGACATCTTCTCGCGGATCGGTATCCTTGGTCCACTTGAAGAAGGTCGCATCCCACACGGCCGAGTTGAGCGTGCCGTGAACATCCTCTTCAAAATCACCTGCCGTCACTCGTATTACGTAGGGATATATCCCGGGCTCCGTTGCGAGTACGGCACATGAGGAGACCGGGTCTTCCCCGATACGTCCCAAGAACATCATGACCCGACCTTCGACCGTTATTTGTGCGGTGGGCGGCATTTTGTGCAGGCTGTATTGGTTTGAGTAGCCGTAGTCGCGGACTAAGCGAATCAAGGGCGACCTATGGTCCCAAGGTCCCCACGAGGTCATAACTATATTATCTCTGCCGTACAAATCCTTGCGTGCCCCGACCGGGCGCCTTCGGCCCAATACGGGGTACACCGGCTCCTTGACTTTGGGGGCCGAAGAGTCCGGGACATCCTTTACGACAACGGCATCTTCCTTCTGAATTTGCTCTTTGACGTCAGTGAAGGTATTACGTCCGAGCATGACCTCGCTGGCCCCGCGAAATTGAAACGCCAGCAGGTCGCCCGTGAAGGCATTGGATGCGATTAGATTGTCTTTTGAGTCCGTGCCGTTGGCCTTGGCCCACGGCTTTTCTGCAAAGTCGCCCACCGGCCCGCCCCATAGATGAACGCCGCACTTGTTGTCCTTGAAGACGTTGTCCACGATGCGATTTGCAGAGCCGTGCTCGATATTCACGCCGCCGCGCTCCAGGCCGTAGGCCATCTCGCCGTTGCCTTCAAAATGGTTGGCGGCGATCAGCGTATCCTGCGAGTAGCCTCCCCAGACGCCGCAAATCGCATTTTCGACGAGGCGATTGCCGTAGAAAACATTGCCGAAAGAGAAAGTCATCTCGATTCCGTGTGCCGGGGCATACGAGAAATCGTTGTTTATGAGCAGGTTGTCATTGTTGCCCCGCCTCCTATGCCACTGCGTCGGCTGGTTCGAGGTTTCGCCCAATGCCTCCCGCCCTGCGAAGCCGAAGAAGCCGTCGCCGCCGTGGGTTGCGGAGTTCTCGGCGATGATATTCTCGTTGTTCTGCTCGAACATGAGTATTCCCGCCGAGTCCTGACCGCGGTTATATACGCCGTGGCTGTACCCGCGCACGCAAAAATCGCAGGCGTTGCGCGAGATAATATTGCGACTGCACCGCCACATCGCGATTCCCCACCCGGAGTTAAAGGAAAAATCGTTGTCGTATATCTTCGAGTAGTTCACCCGGTCGATGCAAAGCGCGTTCTGTCCGCTCCTGACGATGCAGTCCCGAACCGTAACGTTATTTGCATCCTCGATATAAATCGCTGCGCCGTAGTTGTTGAGCCATTCGTTGCCGTCGTTGTTATGGGGGAACAACCAATCGCCTCCCTCCTCGGCGAGGGGCGTCGAGTGGAGATATGCCCGCCGGTTGTCCGAGGCGTCGATCGCATCGAGCGTCAGGCCGTTTGTCCCGGTCGCCCAAAGTCCCGCCCAAAAGCCGCTAATCCGGGCGCCGCGCACGGTAACATTCGACTGCCCCTCGATGCGGATGCCGAAGCCTTTGTATTCGTCGGGCCTTTGGTCTTTCGGCGAGCCGCGAAGAACCGAGCCGGCGGCAAACTCGATTTCGATGTCCGAGGCGGTGACGTGAATAACGCCGTCGTTGTTCTTGTCCTCTATTACCGTATCGGCAGGAATAACAATACGACAGGACTGCGCTATCGATACATCATCCGCCGTGACACGAACATCGGAAATTTCATTCGCCGATGACGCATAAACGGCTATTGACACCAGAATTGCTCCAAAGACCATATAATACTCCAAGACACTTGTTTTATGCGTCCCGTCATTGCGAGGAGGCCGAAGACCGACGTGGCAATCTCCTACCCCCTCGAAGATATAGGCTATTACAGCGTCGAAACACCTCAAGATGATTCTCACCGTTTCGACCGTTATTAAGTGGTAGTATTGAAACCAGCCAAATCTACTTCTGTGCTTTTTCGATGGCCTCTCGGTAGTAACTGTCATCATGTTTCTGTTTCCAGCCGTCGCTCGGCGCTTCGAGCAACGGACGGTGCTTCGCCCACATTTCGTTGACGAAGGCATCCCACGCCTGGCCCTGCCTGGCCCATTCTTTGTCGTGGTCTCGGCCGGTCGCCTCCCTGATGGCCTTAACGAACTCGGCGTCGTCCTCGAACATCCAGCGGTCAACGTAGTCGAGAAAGGCGTCGTGGCTCCAGGCTTTCTCGGCGTTCATCAGCCGCAGCGCCAGGGCCTGGGCGACCCAGCCGACACTCGTGCAGCAGCGACGGTAGCTTTCACTGGTGTTCTGGCCGTCCTTCCATTCTGAAGGCGGCGTATGCTCATAAGGTCCCCACCCGTTGCCGCGAGATCGGCCCGCGCCGGTAGCCGCGTCGATCCCGGAATGGCCGGTAAATACAACCTTAGCCCCGGTCCAGCAATCGCCGTAAGCCGTCTGCTCATCCTCGCCGAAGCTCACCTTGGGAAGCGATTTGTTGATATTGGCCAGCTCGTCATCGCCTAAGAGCAGCCCGGCGAAGACTATCGGGAGTTTGCGCCCGCTGCCGTGCCCGCCCCAGCCCGTCCAGCCGGGATGACCCGCGCGAACGATGCCGCCCAGGTCGATGCCCACCTGGACGAAGTTAATCAGCAGCGGCTCCTTCTGCTGCGGCTCGAGGTCGGTGCACAGCAGCAATGCTGAGATGCCGACCACTCGACCATATTCCAGGCCGTACTGCGGCATATTCTCGACCGGCTCCTCGAAGCCGAAGAAGCACGTCCCCACCCAGGGCCGCTGGGTGAAGCGGATGTACCGTCGGATGTTTGGCTCGCTCTCGTTGGCCCTGGCTCTCGGAAGCAGGTCACGCTTGAGGTCCCGTGCAAGATAGATTCTCTGCTGGCCCGATGCAGGCGGGCAGAAGGCCGGGCGAAAGGCGTCCGCCGGCTGCGCCTCGCCAACGCACGTCAGAACTCCAGCCGTGCGAATAGGGCTGCTGTCATCGACGCCGCGCTCGATCTTGTTGCGCAACTGGGCGTGCAGTACAAGGTTCTTAGGCATACTTATAGTCGAAACCAGCGAATCGCCTGGCTTCATTGTCACCGGAAGCCGCTGAATAAGCGACGGGGTAAACCAGTTTCGCACGCCGCTGTCGTAGGCCACTTCCATCTTGGCCGGCGGATTGAGCATAAAGCCGTTGCGGACGCGGTCTTCCGGCCTGCGCGCCGTGTCCATAGGATCCAGCTCTCGTCTCGGGATCTCGCCGCCGTAGAGCGGCTTGGGTTCGATTGTCTTGACGGTCGCCGGCCCGACCACATACCAGTCACCGTTAACGAACTGCCCGACGCGAGCAGGCTTCTCGAATGTCCAGGTAATCCCGTACTGCGAGACACTCTGTTTCAGCGGCAAATCATCGAGCTTGGGCGTCGCCGGGGCATTCTCTTTTGTATAGAATGCGATAGCGCGATTTGCGGACGGCTCAGCAGCCAGGGCCTTCTCGTCGTATGGGTCGGCCTCGACCATCGGGGGGACGTTCATCGGGCCGCCCAGAGTGACGGACATATCGGCCAGCCGGATTGTCTGCTTTCGGCCCTTATCCTCATCGCCCCACACAGCAAAGGCGCTGAAACCATCCAAGCCCGTTTTGCGGGAGTCCACCGCACCGACCTGCTTGTCGTTATGCAAGACCTGCAGGCCTGCCTCAGGATCGAAATCGAAGCTCCACTTGTGCCAGCCCGCCGGCGCGCGGTTCACGCCCAGCCAGAACAACCGGTCGAACCAGTCCCGCTCGTCACAGGCGGTGGCGGTGTAGCCTTCGGCCCCGCCCAGATAATCGGCGTAGAGGATCCCGACAGCCAACAGTTTCCCATCGCTCTGGACAAGGCCCCAGCGCGGACCCAGTCGGTGGGACTTCGCGTCCTCCGGCGTCGTGCCGTCGTCATAAATCCAGACCTCGATCTTCCCCGATTCATCCCTGTCGCGGAGCTTCAAGAGGGCCTTGCCCCCAGGACCGATTTTGAGCGAATGCCCGTTGTCCTGCCGGCCCTTCGCCGTATCGACGGTAACGTCGCCCGTTATCGTCCAGCCTGCCGGAGGCTCACTGCTATCGAAGGCGAACTGCCTGGCCTCCGAGCCGGCAGGCAGCGCTGCGGCGAAGCTGCTCGGGCTGCAAACCATCGCCGCCAGGCTCGCTGCAACCGCCGCAGCCAGACTAAGCATCCTCATCTTCACGCCCTCCCGGCTCATTCAATCGTCCACATCGCAACCGAATCCTGGTCTTTGACAAAAACCCGCTTGTCGGAAACAACCGGGTGTGCGTATGTTTCCGTTTCGGCCACCTTGTACTTTGCGACCTCCGAATAAGCCTTGCCGTCCGGCTTGAAGACGATTAGCTCGGAGGTGCTGGGCAGGGCGAGCAGGTCCGAGCCCGCGACGACAATCGCTGCGAAACCGCGACCGTGCTGAGCCGTATCCGTCCAGGCCGTGCTGCCGTCCTTGGCGTTGATGCAGTAGAGACTGCCGCGATCCGAGAGGCCGAACAGCAGCCCGTCCTTGAGCACCGGTGTATTGTATTGCGGAGCGAGGGCCGAATTGCTCCAAAGCTCCTTTGCGGCAAAGCCGTCGCCTTGCTTTTCGATCTTTACTGCCTTGGCGCCCCGGCCCGACCCCGTGTAGATTACCGTTTGCCCATCGACGATTGGTGTCGCGGCGTTGTACGCACGTCCTGCCGGAGCAAAGGGAAGACTCCACAGGAGCTTTCCATCGGCCGCGCCGACTCCAACGATGCTCTTCTCTGTAAGCGCGACGATCTGCTCGGCCCCATCGACCGTCAAAACGACGGGCGAGGCATATTCCGGCCCCTCTCCTGCCCATTTCCACTTCTCGCTCCCGTCGGCCAGGTTGAACGCGATGACAGCCCCGTTGCCGGCAGTCCCGACTTGCACAACCGCTGTGCCGCCCACGATAACCGGCGAGCACGACGTGAAGAACTTCGGCACGATCTTGGGGTACGGATCCTTTCGCCAGAACACCTTTCCGCTGGCCGCGTCTAAGCACGAAACCACCCCGCCGACACCTAATGTTACGACTTTTCCATCCGCAACCGCAGGCGAGCTTCTCGGCCCCGGATGCCGGCTGGCCGCTCCGGTTACCGCCTGAGCCTCGTACTTATCGCTCCAAATTTCCTTCCCATCAGCCGCCTGCAGGCACAGAGTAACCTCTTCGCTCCCCTGCCGGGCAAAGACATAGAGCTTATCGCCCACCAGCGCAGGCGTCGCATCGCCCGAGCCGACGGTGACCTTCCAATTCTGTTTTAGAGCGCTCGGCCATTTCGACGGCGCGGCAAATCCGCTCACCTCGCCGTCACGATTTGGCCCGCGCCACTGAGGCCAATCCTTTGCAAAGATGCAGCCGCTTGCGGCCAGAAGAACGCAGCTTACCATCACAACCTTAGACAAATTCAGACTCTTCATAGAAGCCCCCTTTCAATTCACACCTGCCCCGCAGAACGTTGCGCAAACGGCAACATATTGCCGCTGCAGGACCATTTATGGCATTACATTTTGGCTTCGCCCCGGACAGTCTGTCAACATCATTTATGCACAAAATACTTGAAGGGCTATCAGGGCCGGCTGGGGCATTGAAATACGCCACCGGTGGAAGATTCGGTAAGGAATCCTCGCAAGCGCGCTTCAGAACGGCCCGTCACCGACGGGGATGCCGCGCTCCGCCATGCGCTGCCTCATCGCGGGAATGTGCTCGCGGAGTCGGGCCCGCGTATGCGGATCGACGTACTGAAGCATAAGGTTAAAACGCTCCGGCGAGAACATCGCCTGCGGATTAACCTTCCGGTACTCCTCCAGCCGGTCAATGATCGCATCCAGACGCACCTGCTGCTGCTCAGCAGGCATATTCTCGAACTCGTCGATCCGCTTGTCGATGCCAGGCCCGATGATCGGCAGGATATTCGCCATAAGCTGCTGACGCTGCTGCTCCGAAAGGCTCGAATTCGAAAGCAGCGACAGTACCGGCGTATCCGTGTAACGCTCGTTGATTTGCTCCAGGTACTCCTCCTTGTCACCCTTGCCCATCTTCACGAACTCTTCCGAAACCAGATAATCGGCGGTCTCCTGCGCCGTGGCTTCATTAGCATCCGGCGGCGACGAATCCGGACCACCAAAGAAGAAAAACGCAGCACAAACCACCACCGCCGCGCCGACCACCGAGAAAACACCAATTTTCATTCCGATCTTCATAGCCGCTAAATCCCAAGATCGCCGACGTGCCCGTCGCCGAATAGAAAGTTGATCGCCCCCGGCTGCCCTGCCTTGTTATGGAAAGGACCGAAATCAAAGAGAACGGGCGTATTCGCCTCGCCCCAGTGTTTGCCCAGAAAAGTGCTGTCCACGCGCCTCCCACGCAAATAGTTCGGATACTCGTAGCTCGTCCCCTCCGTCTCGAAGTAGTTCTCCTCCGTGTCAGCCGGGCACCGCATCACCTTCCGCACCTTCAAATAAGGCAGCAGAACATCCGTAATGCAAGGCAGGTTCGGCTCGGTCGAAGGAAGCTGCGCCGCAACGGGCATCGTATCGTTATTCTCGCTGACGTACATCCGCATCGCCAGCCCGATATTGTGCAATTGGCCGAGACATGCGGTTCGCCGACCGTTCTTGCGGACCTTGCCCAGAACCGGCATAAGAATACCCATCAGCAGAGAGATAATCGAAACGACCACCAGCAGCTCGACAAGGGTAAACCCCCGCCCCTCCCCCGCCTCACCAAACCAAGTTTTACGACTTCGTCCCAAGAAACATACCATTAAACAGTGTTAATCTGTGTAAATCTGCGAAAATCTGCGCAATCTGTGGTTAATTCTTTGTGCCTTGGTGCCTTAGTGACCGAGCTACGCCATCCAAGCCCGCTCCCGCTTGATTTCGCCCTTGAAGATATTCTTGGCGATAATCACGTCCTCGACTACCTGGAAATCGAACATCCCCGCGCAGATAAAGTCGGCCCCGCCCTCATAGACAAACTTGAACGCATCGCGCGGATGGATCGCGCCTGCCGCCATCACCTTAAACGCGATCCACGGCTCCTTGATGCCCTTCATATATTCTATAGTCTCCTGCGGCGTTCTCGCCCAGATATTATCGTTTTCCGGCTTGATGCCCGCCGACCAGTAGTCGTGCCGATGCAGCGTCTTGACCCAGAAATCCGGCTTGGCCCCCGCCTCAACGCACGCCTTCACCGTCTCCAACTTATGCGCCCCCAACCCCGACGGAACACCCAACGACTTGGCATACTCCACCGCCTCGCCCAAGAGCTTCGCCTGCCCCTTCTCAACCGCGGTATCCGCAAGCCCGCCCTGCACATAAACAGCATGCGCCCCGTTATCGACCGACCGCTTGATCCCCGCCTCGATAGTCTCCCCGGATGCGCAGTCCGAAATCCACTGAATCTTCCCGCCCCGCTCGTTCCAGTACTTGTTAATGATGCGGTCGGAAACCGGGTTGGTCAGGATAGTATTGATCCCGCGCTCCTCGGCCAGCTCCAGAGTCTCGATTATCTTCTCGTCCGTATGGTACGCCTTCACTAACGTCGAGACGTACGTCAGGTCTCTGCTATGCGCCCACCCGCCTATGAGGTTGCCCCCGCAGAAGAGCCGGCTGATTTTCAGATTCTTAATCTTCCCGAAAGGCAGCCCGCCTTCCTCCGTCCCGGCCGATTGAGAAGGCTTCTTAGCCGCCCCTTGAGCCATCTTAGCCAGGAGATTCTGCTCCTCGAAGCTCGAAATCCCCAACCCCGCCGCAGCAGAAACCCCAAGCGACTTCTTCAAAAATCCACGACGATCATATCCTTTACCAGCCATAACAACCACCTTTCACGAAAACCCGTGCGAACCAACCTTGAATACCCATCCGGAGAGCGTCGGATTCCACAACTTTGCACTTTCAACTTTGACCTTTGCACTCTCAAACCGACCAACGGTCCGTTTGAGGCAAGTACATTATACCTAATCCCCAACAAAATCTCAACCCCCCGCGCCAAGCGAAACATTTTCTCGTCCCCCTTGCAAATTCCCGGATAGACCCTATACTCAGCGATCATGGGAAAGAAAGCTAAATCAAGCTCCGGGAAAAGGCAAAAGGCCGCCAAATCGTCGCCCCTGCTCGATACCCGCGTCATTTACTGCGGCGACAACCTCGACCAGCTCAAGAAATTCCCCGATGGATGTGTGGACCTGATCTATATCGACCCGCCCTTCAACTCAAACCGCAACTACGAGGTCTTCTGGGGCGAGACAAGGGAAAAACGCTCCTTCGAGGACCGCCACGCATCCACACAGGCATATATCGAATTCATGCGCCCGCGATGTGCGAAACATTATTGGCAAAAGGAAAACTTGAGGCAAATCGCATGAGCTACTCATTCCTAGACTTAGCATTTGATGTCTTGGCGAAGACGGCCAAGCCACTCACAGTTCCGGAAATTTGGCAGGCCGCAAAGGAGAAGGAACTCACAGTAAAGCTTAGGACTTCTGGCAAGACACCGTGGAACAGTCTTGGGGCACAGCTTTATGTTGAGGTTCGGGATAATGACCAGTCTAAGTTTGTAAAGGTAGGCAAACGACCAGCGAGATTCTTTCTCAAGGAACGCGAATCCGAACTGCCCGAGGATATCATTGGCAGACTGGAGAAAGAGGAAGCCAAGAAAGAGAAAACGAAATTTGAATATCACGAAAGAGATCTCCATCCGTTATTGACATATTTTGCTTACACAAATCCATCTTTTAACAGAGGGCGATCCATTTACACTAAAACGATCTACCACGAGAAATCAATGAGATCGGGATACAGTGAATGGATTCACCCTGATATTGTAGGATTCTATCTGCCGCTAGAAGATTGGGAGGCTGATGTTATCGAGTTCAACCGAGTGTCAGACAACAATTCCTTGAGATTGTTTTCCTTTGAATTGAAAAGGTCATTGACCAAGGCAAATTATAGGGAATCATATTTCCAAGCGGTGTCAAACTCGTCTTGGGCACACGAGGGCTATCTTGTCGCAGCAGAGATACTACAGGACGATGAGTTGCTTGCGGAGCTTGAACGACTAGCCTCATCTTTCGGAATCGGGATCATACATATAGACCCCCAAGACCTTGATTCCTCGACAATATTATATCCCGCTAGAATCAAGGAATCCCTCGACTGGGAGACAATAAACAAGCTCTGCACACAGAATACAGACTTCAAGAAATTCCTGCAAGACGTGAAGATTGATTTCGAATCAAAACGCGTGCATAGTGCTGAATACGACGAGATTGCAAAGGACATCCGCGCATATATCAAGAGCAGGCTAAAGATTAAACCATTAGCTTAGCGTCTCATCTTGGCTATCAATGGCTTTTTCTGGGCAATTCCCAACAAAGCACGGGCCAGCAACCCCGATATCGACCCCTTCGAGGCCGTCATGATGCGAGAGGACAGCAAGAAGAGGTTTTTCGTGTCCTTCGCCTACTCCGCCGACGCCATCCGCGAAATCCAAGCCTTTTTCAAGAACACAGGCAAGGCGATAATCCCCCTGACCGTCAAAGAGATATGAGAAGAGCAGATCGCCATGAAACTGGCCTGATCTCTGTCATTCCCGCGCAGGCGGGAATCCACTTCGCAATTCAAAATTCCTTGTTCATTATTCGATATTAATTGCCCATCGCTCCCCCATTGTCGCAGCGTAGCCCCCAGTGAAGCTACAATCGCGCCCATGCTCCAAATCCGCAGAGGCGGGGTGGGCTGGATCGCCTACAGTTCGTCGAGGGCTTTCTGCTCAGAATTCGCCGGAATGCTTCTGGGCACCCCCGGGCAATTATCTATTCTTCTTTTCTCTCTTCAATTTTCGCTTTTCCTTCAGACTAAGCTTGGCCTTTTTCTGTGTTTCTCTTCTGCCTTTATCTTTTTTCCCACTATCGCCCATATCTGTTTCTCCTTGCCTGAAAATAACCGATGCTTCTCTGTCTCCTCACCAATTTCTACCACAAATCTGTGTAAATCAGCGTTAATCCGTGTCAAAAAAACTTTTTGTACCTTAGCGTCTTAGTGGCTAACCTAAGCCCTCCAGGGCCGCTCTCGCTCCATTTTGCCCTTCAAAATATTCTTCGCAATAATGGCGTCCTCGATAACCTGAAAATCGAACATGCCGACGCACGCAAAATCCGCCCCGTTCTCGAAGGCAAACTTGAACCCGTCCCGCGGATGAATCGCTCCCGCCGCCAGGACCTTGTAGGCAATCCACGGCTTCTTCAGCGTCGCCATGAACTCCTTCGTCTTATCAGGATACTTGTCCCAGTAGTTGTCCGTGCCGTAATTATCAATCACGTCCTTGGTTTGGTCCGGCTGTCGGCCTGACCAGTAGTCCGGGCGATGGAACGTCTTCATATAGAAATCAGTATCCAGCCCCGCCTCCTCGCAGGCCATCACGGTACCGAGATTATGTCCCCCTATCCCGGCAATAACGCCCTGCTTCTTGATAAAAGCGACGACCTTGCCGATCAAGTCCGTCCGCCCCGCCCGCGCCCACTGATCGCCTACGTTGCCTATCACAACCGCCCCCGCCGCCCCGCTGTCTATCCCCGCTTTCGCATCGCCGGTCAGGTCGTCCTCCTTGGGCACGCACTGGCAAATCCATTGGATCTTCCCGCCCCGCTCGTCCCAATACTTATTCAAGAGTCTCGCCGACCCCGAGCCGCAGATAATCGTATTGATCCCGTTCTCCTCACATATCTCCAAAGTCTCGATAATCTTCTCATCGGTGAAATAATGCGTCAGCAGGGGAGAGACATAAATCAAATCCCGACTGTGCGCGAATCCCCCTATAAGATTCCCACCGCAGATAATCCTGCTGATCTCGACCTTCCCAATCTTCCCCGCCGGCAGTCCCTTAACCGACCCGCTCGCCGCCTTATCCGCCTTCCCATCTGCCGCCAACAGCGCCTTCTCCTCGAAGCTCAAGGCCGACCCCACAACCGCCGACGCAAAAACAGACTTCCGAAAAAACTCCCGCCGATCAAGCTTGTCCGACATGCCCGAAAACCCCTTTTAATCCTGTTTCAAACTATCCCGACAAGTCGAGATTCCGCAGCTTGGCACTTTCAACTTTGATCTTTGCACTCTCAGACCGACCAACGGTCGGTTCGAGAAACAAGACTACCACAATCCGCCCTTCTTGTCAACCGGTGACGCCTCGTAAAAAAGCAAATAAGAAAACGGCGGTAGCACAGGGCTTACCGCCGCTTTACAGAGCCGCATTGAAGCGGCATCACTTACATACTATCTGTCTCTTCACTCTGCCCCTTCCCCATACACTTATCTCATTCACGGACCCGAAGCCGAAACCAAAAACCTTCCTTCATCAACCCGCTTCTAATAATAGTACGACCGAGATACCCGCGGCGTTCAAAACTGACTTGAAAAAACGCCCAAGCCCCCCGGATTTGAGCAGTCAATCGCCCTACCGGACATTCACTCCGCGACTTCGCAGGTAGTCCTTCAACTCTTTTATGCCGATAAGCCCGAAATGAAA
>JAFGTU010000274.1 GCA_016933985.1 Sedimentisphaerales bacterium
ATAGCCGTCACCACTCCTACGGGCAGTTGCGCCGGGGCGACTACTATGCGGGCCAACGTATCGGCGGCGACCAGGAATATTGCCCCGAAGATCGCGCTTAGCGGAAGCAACTGGCGATGGTCCGGTCCCAGGACGAGCCTGACGGCGTGCGGCACGATCAAGCCGACAAATCCGATGAGGCCGCTGATGCTCACGGCCACGGCGGTCATAAGAGCCGCAATTGCAAAGGCCGCGGTCCGTGTCCGGCCCGTGTTGACGCCGATGCTCCTGGCGTCGTCCTCACCGAGGCTCAGGGCGTTAAGCTGCGGGCCGAGATAAAACAACGCTGCGGTCCCTGCCGCCACACAGCCTCCCGCCGTCCAGACCACCAGAAAATCCTCTTCGGCCATATTGCCCATGAGCCAGAACATGGTTGCGTAAACCTCATCAGACTTGGCTACGGAGGTCAGGAACATTATCACGGCTGAGAAGAAGGCATTCACCACTACTCCGGCCAACAACAGCCCGGTCAGGTGGAATTTGCCGGTGAGCCTGCCGATAAACCAGACCACCCAGACCGTCCCCAGCGCCCCGGCAAATGCAAAAACCGCTATGGGCGACCGCCCCAAGACCATCGAATTAAGCCCGACTACCACGGCTATCATCGCGCCGAGGGCCGCTCCGCTGGATATACCCAATATGTAAGGATCGGCCAGCGGGTTGCGTAAAAGGGCCTGGAAAACGACGCCGCTGCAAGCCAGGGCCGCCCCGACGATTGCCCCGAGGACGATGCGGGGTATCCGCACCCGCACGAATATCTCATAATCGGGATTGACCGCCGAGGCGGCCTGGTCCCCTGCGAATACCGCCTTGAGAGAGACCCTTTCGGTGCCGACCAGCGAGCAGACGAACATTACAGCCAAAAGGAGCAGCAGCGCCGCGGCGATTCTCACAATCAGCTTGTTAGGTGTAAGAAGCTCTGTCATCCGTTCAATCCGTGAAGAGTTCCGGCCTTAGACATCGAGCGACCGTTTCAACGCCCTGGGGCAGCCGGGGTCCCAGCCGGCAGACCGTATCGGGCGATATAACATAAATCCTGCCGTTGGCCACGGCTGGGACATTCTTGAACCTGCTCCAATACCGCAGCGCCTCTTTCTGCTGTTCAGAGACGGTCTTACTACCCATAGCAGGCTCGATGATGACATCCGCCGCGCCGGCTATGACCTGTTCGGAACCGATAGGGGGATATTTGTGCACCGTTCGGCCGATAGCGTTTTCGCCGCCTGCAAGCTCGATTATCTCATTTACAAACGTATCCCTGCCCGCCACCCGCAGGGGTTCCCGGGCTATGACCCAAAGGACCTTTGGCCTCTCGTATTTCGCCACCGAGGCCGACACGCCGTCGAGCCTTGATCGCAGGTCTGAGGCCAATTTATCCGCCTCGACGTTTTTTCTGGTTGCCTCTGCGATTCTGCCGATTGCCTCGAATAGGTCGCTCACTGTCTCGATATTGACCGTCAGGCAGTTGCAGCCAAGCCGCCTGAGCTGCCGGGCGGCCTCTTTCTGCTGAGGGAATTCGAGCGTTACGACCAGGTCCGGCTTGGCCGCTATCACCGCCTCTATATTGGGCTGCCAGAAGGTCCCTATTTTCGGCCTCTTCATAGCGGCAGGGGGGTAGTCGCTGAGGATTGCGACGCCTACTACTTGCTCGTCCAGACCAAGGGCAAAGAGGATCTCTGTCAGGTTCGGCGCAAGCGAGACGATTCGCTGCACGTCATTGGGCAGGGTGGCGCCGGGTGATTCACGGGGCTCTGTACTCCCCAACAAGGCGAATCCCGCGGCCATCCAGCACAAGATCAGTAATAACAGCAGCAGCCACTTGTTCATCAGGTCCTCTTGAACTGCTTTTCCAGGTCCGCCAGCGAGAACTTCAGGGTCGTAGGTCTGCCGTGCGGACAACGGCTTGCAGATTCGGTCGTATCTCGCCTAAGCAGAAGCTGCTCCATTTCGCTGTCGGTTAGCCTTTGGCCTGCCTTGATTGCCGCCTTGCACGCCGCCATATTCAGCACCTCGTCGAGCAGCCTTTGCGGGTTGGGGCCTGGGCCCTGCCTCTCGAGCAGGTCGATCAGGTCCTGGACGAAATCGAGGGGGTCGGCCTTGGCCAACAGGCTCGGAAAGGCTTGGACTGCTATAGTCCGTGGGCCGAACGGCACAAGCTCAATGCCGAGCTTCTCAATCAGCTCGGAGTTCTCCTCGATTATAGCCGCCTGTGAGTCATTCAGCTCGAAACTCTGCGGTATCAGCAGCCTTTGCGATTCCAGGTTGCCATGTTGCACGCGATTTCGCAAATCCTCGTACATCACCCGTTCGTGCAGTGCGTGTTGATCGACGATTATAAATCCATCGTCCGTCTGAGCGACGATGAAGCTGTCGTGTATTTGAAGGAATCTCTTTCTTTCAGCAGGAATCTTGGGGATAGGCTGTCCCGGCGGGGCCTCGATCACCGTTGTCGCGGGGCTGCGTTCAGCATCGGAGTGCCGTCCGCCGCCGAAGCCGAACTGCCGCTGCCTCTGGCCGGGGCGGTGCTTCTTGAAGAAATCGGCCATCGCGTCGGTGATTTCCATACCTCGCGGGCTGCCGGCCGGTGACTCTTCCGCCATCAGCGAACCTGTTGCGGCGGGCAGCCTCGCTTCGATATCGAGATTCGTGCCCAGGAGCTTTTCTCGAATCGTTCCCAATATCTGCGAATGAACCAGGTTGGCATTATAGAAGCGGACCTCGCTCTTCGTCGGGTGTACATTGACGTCGTAGTCCTCGAAGGGCATCTTGATGAACAGGAAGGCCACGCCGAACCTGTTCGGCTCGAGCAGGCCGCGATACGCCTCCCGAATAGCGTGCGAGATGAACTTGTCGCGGATGCAGCGACCGTTGAGGAATACATACTGGAATTTGTTGCTCGTCCTCGAGATCACGGGTTTGCCTAACAGGGCGCATATCTCCAGGCCTCTTTCGCTGGTCCGGGCCTGAATGAAATCGTTGGAGGGATTGCCGGAGAGCATTGGAAAGAGCGCATTTATCCGTTCGAGCAGGCCCTGGCCAGCAGTGAGGCGGAGAACCTCCTTGCCATCGCGTATCAGCGTCAAATCCAGCCCGGCTTGGCCTGAATCCGCGTCCTGCCCACAGCAGCCGAGCGCAATTCGCGTGAACTGCTCGGCGATATGGCCCATCTCCGTGTTGCCGGTTCGCAGGAACTTGCGCCGGGCTGGCAGCTTGTAGAAGATGTCGCGGACCTGAATAGTCGTGCCGTAATCGCCGCTACACGGCCCCACATCGCCCCTTGTTCCGCAATCTATTTCAACACAGTTGGCCCCGGGCGAACCTTCGGTTCTGCTGACGGCGCGGACCTGGGCGACCGATGCAATGCTCGCGAGCGCCTCGCCCCGAAAGCCCAGCGTCGATATACAGGCCAAATCGGTGCTGGTCCTTATCTTGCTGGTGGCGTGCGGCTCGAATGCCCGCCCGAGGTCCTCAGCATCCATACCGGAGCCGTTATCGCTCACCGAAATCAGCTTTCGCCCCCCATCCTCGACGGCGATAGTTATCTTCGTCGCCCCGGCGTCGATGCTGTTCTCCGTCAATTCCTTGACCACGCTCGCCGGACGCTCGATAACCTCCCCGGCGGCTATCATATTTACCATATTCCGGTCAAGGACAACAATACGACCCATTATGTGCTCCGATGGTGCTTAAGGACCCTGCTCAGCGATCCACCTGATCCTGCAACGTGAATCTGTTATGCCGATCAGGCGCAGCAAACAACGCCGACGCCTCGCCATAATAACGCAACACTCGGGTCGAAGCCAGACCATTTTGCAGGTCCACGAAAGTGGCTGAGTTGGTTTGTCCCTGTTCTCATAGACGCTTCACGTCGCATCGGTGATGCCGTCCCTGGTCTTGGCGTATTTCCTCTCGAATCCCCCGGCTTTATACCTTGAAGAATATTTTGTGACGGTACAGGAACCACAGGAGCAGCCAACTGGCTGCAAGGACGCCGAGGGGCAGAATCACAGGAGCGACCGGCCCGGCGTGCTCGGCCAGACCTCCGAGGAAGAACTTCGATATCCCCTCGAAATCAACCGCCCCCTGCAGGAAGTATATCGCTATGGGATTCATCCCGATAACCACGAAGAAGAAAGTCCACTTCTTATAGCCCTTGACGTCGATCACCCAATAGAACAAAGCCAGCAGCATCAGGCACAGGCCGCCCGAAAAGAGTGTATAAGAGCTCGTCCAGATGATCTTTATAACCGGGAAGACAAATCCCCAAAGATAACCGATTGACGTGCAGGCAATCCCTGCCAGCGCCAAACCCGCCGCCTTTTGCCCACCGGGGCCCTTGCTCTGCAGCCAACGCCCCGCCAGAGCGCCCATCAGCACAGTGCAGACCGCAGGGAAGGTGGAAATGATTCCTTCGTTGTCGCCGTAGGTGTAGTAAAGCACTCCTGGAATCACTTTCTGGTCGATATATGAAGACAAGCAACCTTGCATAGTCAGCACGCCCGCGCCGAAGTCAGGCACCGGAATCAGCATCATTGCCGCCCAGTACAATAGCAAAACCGCGGCGATAATCATTACCTGGGTCCGCCATTTTGTATGGACCACCAGCATCGCGGCAAAAAAGTAGCATATCCCGATTCTCTGCAGCACCCCCGGCCATCGCGTCTGCGGCCAGTCAAAACGCAATAGGCCGTTGTATATCAAACCCAACAGAACGAGAATGACGCTCCGCCTTACAATGTGCAGGTGAATCGCCCTGATGCTCCGGCCCTGCTCTATGCGGCGAGAGACCGAAAAAGGCAGAACGACCCCGATGATGAACATAAAAAGCGGGTATATCAGATCCTCGAAGTTAAAGCCCTGCCATACCACGTGTTCGAGCTGGTCTTGAATCTTCTGAGCCGCAGGGTGCGTCCATAGACCGGCCAGGCTCCTGAAGACCTCGCCGCCCCCGATGATCCAGAACATGTCAAATCCGCGAAGCGCATCGACCGAGACTATCCGCTGCCGGGGCAAATTGAGCTGCTCAGGTGTGGACACCGCAGAATCCTTTCACTTAGCCGAATCAGTATTTGGCGCCTAACAAAATGGAAACTTCCCTCTGTCATTCCCGCGAAAGGCCTGCCCTGAGCGAAGCCGAACGGGCGGGAATATAGAGAACCAAACGCGCCTTTCTCGCTCAGCATTCGAGCAGACTTTGGCCGGTCATTTCTTCGGGCTTCGGCAGGGCGAGCCAAATCATTTAGCTTTGGCAATTTTTAATGCTTGTTTAGCAGAAACACGGCAGGCTTTGCCGTTACGGTTTATGATAACGTATTGTCCAAGCAACGCTTTTCGCTCCAATTCTTCACGAACCGCTTTTGCGAGACATTTGCCGGCGACTGCCGCCATTTTACTCATTCTTTTCGCGTTCACCTGATTGCCTCAAAACTCTCTCATACAATTCTTGATTAAAAATGCGTCGGTCTTTGCCGACCTGCTCAAAAACAGGAATGGGTTTAGCCCCGGAATTATCATAACAAACAACTTTATCACATAGAGGGATATAGATTTTGACGAGATTGTTCATTATGCGAGGATATCGGCGGTAAATTGTATCGTCTGGAATGTCGTGGCCACCTTGTTCCACTCGCTCGCGAACCCGCCTTTTTGAAAAAGCTGCATCTGGTATCCACAGGAAAAACAGAACCACCTGCCAACCATCCTTCCTGAGTTTTTTCAGCAGACTTATATGACTGCGGCCCGCCAGCGTTGTCTCAAAAGCAAAATCGACTCGCCTGTCGATATTCGCAAAAATCTCGCGTAGAAACAGACGCCCGGCCTCATATTGAGCCGATACTGAGTCGAAAGGCGAAAGACCATAAGCAATAAGGTCGGCATTGACAAAATTACGGCAGCCCGCTATTTGCGGCAGATAACGTAATGCAAATGTAGTTTTTCCTGCGCCGTTCGGGCCTGCGATGATAAAACAAGTTGGTTTTTGCTTTCTTCTCATCCCGCATCAGGTCGAGTGAAAGAAGCCCTGGTTTCTTTTAAGTTTGAAGCAAGCTCCGCCCGGTCATTTCTTCGGGCTGGGGCAGGTCCATCATCTTCAGCATGGTCGGGCCTATGTCGGCGAGTCTGCCGCCTTCACGCAGTTTGCAGCCCTTGAAACGCTCGTCAAAGATAATCAGCGGCACATCGCCGATAGTGTGGGCGGTATGGGGCTTGTCGGGGCTGCCGTCTATCATCTTCTCGAAGTTGCCGTGGTCGGCGGTGATTATCGCCGCGCCGCCCATACTCTTGACCTTATCCAGTATCTTGCCTACACATTCGTCAACGGTCTCGGCGGCCTGTATGGCGGCCTCCAGCACCCCTGTATGCCCGACCATATCCGGATTGGCGAAATTCACCACGATCACGTCGTATTTATCCGATTGGAGCCTGTCTAAAACGACATCCGCGACCTCGTAGGCGCTCATTTCCGGTTTGAGGTCGTACGTCCTGACCCTCGGCGAGGGCACGATCTGCCTGTCCTCGCC
>JAFGTU010000275.1 GCA_016933985.1 Sedimentisphaerales bacterium
CTGCGATAGCCCCAGTTCTTCTCCGCCTGCCAGGTATGGTCTTTGACGGGCAGGCCAAGTCCGCCGAACTCGCCCAGCACCGCGGCGCGATTCTCTTCATTAGGCGGCGCCGCAGGGCCCGGATAGCTGTGAATATCGTGCACGTCGCCCGCCTTGCGATCCGTCCACCCGCTGGCGTTGTTGACGAGCCTCGTCGGGTCAAGCCCCTTAATCATATCCACGATGCGGGGCGTATCCCATTGTCCCCACCCCTCGTTATACGGAACCCACATGATAATGCACGGATGACTGTAAAACGCCGCAATCATCGCCTTCAGCTCGGTCTCGAACTGCGCCGCCGATTCGGGCGTCCGCGTAATATCCGGGTCGTTGCCGCCGATGTACTTATCGCCGCTTGGCATATCCTGCCAGACCATCAGGCCGAGCTTGTCGCACCAGTAATAGAGCCGGTCCGGCTCAATCTTGACGTGCTTGCGAAGCATATTGCAGCCTAACCTCTTGAGCACCTCGATATCATATTTCAACGCCTCGTCCGTCGGCGCCGTATAAAGCCCGTCCGGCCACCAGCCCTGATCCAAAGGACCATACTGGAACAAAACCTCGTTATTCAGGAACAGCCGATTCACACCTGCTTCATCCTTCTTAACCTCGATCTTCCGCATCCCGAAATAACCGCTAACCTCGTCGATGACATGATCTTTCTCGCCCAAGGTAATCTTCAGACCATAGAGAAACGGCGAATCCGGCGACCAGAGCTTCGCGTTCTTTACATCCAGTTTGATGCTCAGAACCTTCGCAAGGCCGCCGCCCGATACCCCAATCCGCCCGCTGGAAATGCTCTTCTTTCCATCGAGTACGGTAACAGTAACGGGGGTATCCGAAGCCATTGAGGCCACATCCACTGCAACCGTCACTGTTTCGGCGTCAATATCCGTCTCGATCTTCATCGCCTTGATGTGCGCGGGAGAAACCGGTTCGAGCCAGGCCGTCTGCCAGATCCCGGTCACGGCTGTGTACCATATCCCGCCCGGCCGTTCCACCTGCTTGCCCCTCGGCTGAGTCCCCGCATTCGTCGGGTCCCAAACGCTCAATACTATTTCCTGCTCGCCCTTGTCCGTAAGCGCATCGGTAATATCGAAGCTGAAAGGGTCGTACCCGCCCTTATGATTGCCCATTTTCTTGCCGTTGACCCAGACGGTCGTATCCCAATCCACCGCCCCGAAGTGCAGCAGGATACGCTTATCCTTCCACTTCCTGGGAACGGCAAACGTCCGCCGATACCAAAGCCGATTGTCCCTGCCGACCTTCTTCATAACGCCCGAAAGCGCCGACTCAATCGGATAGGGCACAAGAATCTCGCCGTCGAACCGCACAGGCTGCGCCGCATCCCTACCCACAATCGCATAATCCCAAAGCCCGTTGAGATTCAGCCAGTCCTTACGAACCATCTGAGGCCGAGGGTATTCAGGCAACGCATTCTTGGGCGAAACCTTCTCAGCCCACCGCGTAAGCAAAGGCCCGTCCGCAACCTTATACTTCCCCTCAGCCCCACAAGCCCCCAACAAAACCAAATAAATCACGCCCAAAACCCATACCCTGTAAAATCTTCTCGAAACCTCCCGTGCCATTTCCAAGCCTCCTGTAAACTCACTTTCTGTGTTCTTACTGCCGATTCACCCAACTTCCAAAAAACCGGCCACAAGCCGACCCCATTTCTAACAAAAATCACCCCCCGCGAAAAGAACAAAATCCAAGCCGCCGCCCCTTCAAAAAATGTTTGCCCGTCATCTTCGCCGGGATTAACATACTCACCAGAAACGTCGCGCCGGTCTTGGCCGGCTCAGAAGAGGGTCGATCATGAATGAAAACGTAACGCTGGCCCTGCTGCTCACGCTCCTCGCCGGGCTATCAACCGGCATCGGCAGCGCAATTGCCTATTTCATCAAAAGGCCCAGGATAGTCTATTTGGCCTTCGCCCTGGGCCTCTCGGCCGGTGTGATGATCTATGTATCCTTTATGGAAATGCTGCCCGTCGCGACCAAGGATATCGGCGAGCTACGGGCCATCATCGCCTTCTTTGTCGGCATAGCGGTCATAGCATTCATAGACCTGCTCATCCCGGAGCACGAGAACCCGCACGAACTCGCCGGGATCGACGAGCCCACCGCTCCCCCCGACAGCGCAAAACTGATGAGGACCGGCCTGATGACCGCACTGGCTATCGCCATCCACAACTTCCCCGAGGGCCTGGCAACCTTCGCAGCAACATTAGGCGACCCCAAGCTCGGAGTATTTATCGCTCTCGCTATCGCAATCCACAACATCCCCGAAGGAATCGCCGTTTCTGTCCCCATCCTCTTCGCCACCGGCAACAAAGGCAAGGCCTTCTTCTACTCCTTCCTCTCAGGCCTCTCCGAACCCGTCGGCGCAGCAATAGGCTACCTCATACTAATGCCGTTCCTCTCGCCGGCCCTGCTCGCAGCCCTGCTTGCCTTCATCGCCGGCATTATGATCTACATCTCGCTCGACGAGCTGCTCCCAATGGCCCACCGCTACGGCCACGGACACCTCGTCATCGCTGGAATCGTAGCAGGAATGTTAATAATGGCAATCAGCCTGCTTATGCTCTAAGACAAGTGAATCAAGATGAATCTCTGCTGTCTCTGCAGAATTTGCCCATTAGGTCCATCGCCCGCATCATTGCCTCTGGCGAGCCGTCCATTTTTGCGTAGGCATCGACCAATTCGAGCAGTTCCGGGGCCGGTTCCGACTCGCCGTAGCGGTGGGCGGCGTTGACGATGGCGGCGTCTAAGCCGTACTCCATTGCCTTGGCGACGTATGCCCTGCAGATGCCGACTTTTCTGGCCGGCAGGTCGCGGGCGCAG
>JAFGTU010000276.1 GCA_016933985.1 Sedimentisphaerales bacterium
CTCACGGCGTCAAGAGGCCCGGGGGCTCGGCGCTCAACGCCGGGCAGGTTGGCGGTTTGCGGGCAGCCGAGTACATTGTGAATGTTTATGGCTGCGAGCTGGCGGACTACTCGCAGCACCAGGCCCAGATTGACCAGCAGTTGGATCAACTGGCCGCAAAATTCGCCGGATACAAGGTCTGCGAGGGGCCGATGCCGAAGCAGATGATAAAGAGGATTCAGAAGCGCATGACTGCCTCGGCGGGGCATATACGCGAGTTGAGCGATGTGCGCAGGGCCTTGAAAGAAAGCATCGAGCTATACGATGACATTCAGAAGAAGGGGCTGGCTCTGTACGGCAAGAAAGAGATAGTCTGGGCGATTCGAGCCGAGCATCTGGCATTGACGAGCATCGCGTATTTGAAGGCGATTGCGGCACTGCTCGAGCAGGGCAGCGGATCGCGGGGCTCGCATCTTGTCGTTGCCGACGACGGTATTGAGATACACCCCGGCATCATCGCCACTGGGACCGGCAAGACGCTGAAGTTCAAACCGGAGAATCCGTCCCTCAGGGAATCGGTGCTGCGAGTGAGATACGACGAGAGTCTGCGGAGCTATTTCCGATGCGACGCCACGAAATTGAGGATCGCGCCGACCGACGGGAAGGCTTTCGAGCCGGCATGGAGGGCCTTCAGGGAAGGGAAAATCTACAAAGAGTGAGCTAAAGTGACTATAGTGTTGGGGAAACGGGTCCTATGATTGCGAAGGCGCTTGAGTGGGTCGGCGGTGTTGACGGCTTTTTGGAGCTTGTGGATCAACGGCTGTTGCCGGGCGAGTTTTCCACGCTGCAATGCCGGGATGCGGCGCAGCTTTACGAGGCGATAAGGACGCTTGCCGTGCGCGGGGCGCCTGCGATAGGAGTCTGTGCTGCGTACGGCCTGGTTTTAGGGATGCGGAATCTCAAGTCCGGTGACGGTATCGAACAGGCATTGCAGACCCTGAGCGAATCGCGCGAATATCTGGCGTCGTCCCGCCCGACGGCGGTTAATCTGTTCTGGGCGCTGGACCGCGTCCGCGGCAAGGCCGAGGAGTTTGTTGGCGAAAAAGCGGATGCGGGCATTGCCGCCTTGTGCGAGTTTATATTGGCTGAGGCCCACGCTATCTGCAGGGAGGACGTGGAGATGTGCCTGCGAATCGGGCTCAACGGGGAGAGGTTCGTCAAACAGGGATCCTGTATCCTGACGCACTGCAACGCCGGGGCGCTGGCGACCGCCGGGCAGGGCACTGCGCTGTCGCCGATGTTCGAGGCGCATAAGAAGGAGCGGAAATTCAAGGTTTATGCGGATGAGACTCGGCCTTTGCTACAAGGCGCGCGTTTGACGGCATGGGAGCTGCAACAGGCCGGGATCGACGCGACGGTAATATGCGACAATATGGCAGGGTGGCTGATGAAGCAGGGCAAGATAGATGCGGTGATAACCGGGGCCGACCGAATCGCGGCCAACGGCGATACGGCCAATAAGATCGGCACATACAGCCTAAGCATCCTTGCCAGAGAGCACAACATCCCGTTTTATATTGCGGCGCCTTCGAGTACGTTCGACATGAGCATAAAGAGCGGGGCCGAGATACCTATCGAACAAAGGCCCGGTGATGAAGTGAGGAGCTTTGCCGGGATGCAGACCGCTCCCGACGGCGTTGACGTCTATAATCCCGCCTTCGACGTTACCGATGCGCGGGATATCACAGCTATCATCACGGAGAGAGGGGTGATTGAGAATCCGAATATTGGCAATGTAGCCGAGCACTTGAGGGCTTCGCCCGCGTGAAGAAACGTCGGCGATCCAGAAACTGAATCTATGAACTTTGCAGAGGAGCAGACTTTGCAGTCGTCTGAAAGAAACGAAGACAAACGCCTGGGCGAGAACAAACTGCTTCGCTGGCGAAAACGCAATTCGTACTACTACGGCTGGCTGGACGGGATTTACAGATTTGTTGTTCGTCCGGGCAGCAGGGTGCTGCATGTCGGCTGTGAATGTGGTGATTTGCTGGCGGCGGTGGAGCCTTCGTATGGAGTCGGGATTGACGCCGACGCCGATGCTGTCGAGCTGGCGAAGAAGCGATTCGGCCATCTGAAATTCCATGCGATGGATCCGCATGAATTACAGCTTGACGAGAAATTCGACTACGTTTTGATCTGTAACTCGCTGGGCCAGTGGCGCGATATCCAGGAAGTGCTCGAGCGTATTGTCCCGTTGACGAACCAGAACACTCGCATCGTTATCACGTATTACAACCATGTGTGGGAAGGCATCCTGAGCATTGGCTCGCTCGTGGGGATTCGCAGGCCCAACACCTATCAGAACTGGCTGCCGGCGGGGGACATTTCAAATCTGCTCGATCTGAGCGGGTTCGACGTTATTCGAAGCAGCTCCTTTGTAATGATGCCGAAACGTTTGCCGCCGTTGACGGCTTTGTGCAATTATGTCCTCGCGCTGCTGCCCGGCTTTCGGTATTTCAACTTAGTGAATCTTGTGATAGCCAGGCTGGCGCCTGCTCCGAGTCGTGATGAGGATTTGTCAGTATCGGTAATAGTGCCGTGCAGAAACGAACGCGGGAATATCGAGGATGCGGTGAAGCGGATTCCTCAGATGGGCAGGGAAACGGAGATAATCTTCGTTGACGGTAACAGCACCGACGGCACGGTCCAGGAGATCGAGCGGTGCATAGCCGAATATCCGGGTCGCAGGATACGCCTGATTCATCAGGGCGTGGGAGTCGGCAAGGGCGATGCGGTGCGGAAGGGCTTTGCGGCGGCGCAGGGCGATTTGCTGGTTATCCAGGATGCGGATTTGACCGCTCCGCCGGAGGATTTGCCGAAGTTCTACCGTGCCCTGCGCGACGGGAAAGGCGAATTTGTCAATGGCTCGCGGCTTGTTTATCCTATGGAGAAGCAGGCGATGCGCTTCTTGAATCTTCTCGGAAACAAGTTCTTCGGCGCGCTATTTAGCTGGCTTCTTGGCCAGAGGTTCAGGGACACGCTCTGCGGCACGAAAATGATCAGCAGGAAGGACTATGAGCTGATAGAGGCGAATCGCTCCTACTTCGGGGACTTCGACCCCTTCGGGGATTTCGACCTCATTTTCGGGGCGGTCAAGCAAAACCTCAAGGTTGTCGAGGTTCCGGTGACGTATCGCGCGAGAACTTACGGCACGACTAATATCAGCAGATTCACGCACGGCTGGCTCCTGCTGAAGATGAGCTGGATGGCGTTCAAGAAGATCAAGTGGCTCGGAAGGAAACGGTGAACGAGTCGATACCCAGGAAACGAGATTTGCCCAGGCTCAAGCTCCTGCCTTATAGTGAATATGCAGGCGTGGACAAAGACGACCCGCTTCGCTTTTACTTTTGGCCTATCATCGGCAAATTGTACCGCAGGCGCATTGAACTGTGCCTGGCCGAGTGTACGGGCGGGAAGCGCATCTTGGAGGTTGGGTTCGGCTCGGGAGTGACCTTCCCCAATCTTAATGAGAAATACGAAGAAATCCACGGCCTGGACCTGAAAGCTCCGGTTGAAGAGGTCGGCGAGGTATTCAGGTCAAGACAGATTCAGACACACCTGCAGAACGGCAGCGTGCTGTCAATGCCCTACGAGGATGACTTCTTTGATACCGTTTTGCTGATTAGCATTCTGGAGCACTTGAAGCCATCGGAGCAATCGGCTGCGTTTGGAGAAATCAGTCGCGTTCTCAAGCCGGGCGGCCAGGTTGTCTATGGAGTGCCTATTGAGCGAGGGATTATGGTGCTTATGTTTCGCCTGCTCGGATTCAATATTCGGGAGCATCATTTCAGCACGGAAAAGGATGTCTGCGCCGCCGCCGAACGCTATTTGGATAAGGTCCGAGTCGTTCAAATGCGGAGCCTGATCGGGGCGGTCTATGAGGTCGGGCATTTCGTTAAAGTCGGGCCGGGGGCGCAGCCGGCCCTTCGACAGGGACTTGAAAACTTATGAAGATTATTCAATGGCTCAAGCTGCCCGAAGTCAGGGACATCGATAATCTCGACGATCCCGCCGTCACCCTTCTGCATGGAGAGATCATACAGCGCAAGGGCCTTCTCAAAAACACATATATCGACTTCTACAAGGAGTTTCTAAAGGCCGTGCCCGAGCCGCAGGGCAAAATCCTCGTTGAACTGGGCAGCGGCGGAGGCTTTATCAAAGAGGTAATCGGCAATGTGACCACGTCGGATATTCTTGACCTGCCGAATGTCGATAAGGTCTTCTCGGCCGTCGAGATGCCCTTTGACCGTGACAGCGTGGACGCCTTCTTTATGATCGACGTTCTGCATCATATCGCCCATCCGAGGGCCTTCTTCAGAGAAGCTCTAAGATGCCTCAAAGCAGGAGGCAAAGTCGTGATGATCGAGCCTGCAAATACGCCCTGGTCGAGATTCATCTACAGGAACTTTCACCACGAAGCATTTGACGCGAAATCGTCTTGGGAGCTGGGCAAGGGCGGGCCGGTCTCGCACGGCAACGGCGCCTTGCCCTGGATTATCTTCCGGCGAGATCGAAAGGTGTTCGAGGACGAATTCCCTTGTTTAAGAATAGTGCGGATCCGCAACCACACTCCGCTTCGATACCTGCTCAGCGGGGGACTGACGCTGCGCCAGCTTCTTCCGTCATTCACCTACCCCGTTGTCAAGGCAATAGAATACGCACTAACGCCGCTGCGAGACGTGCTGGGGATGTTCCAAACAATAGAGGTTGAAAAAAGCGGCCGATAGCCTCTGCCCCACTAATGTGCAATTTCTCTTATATCCCTGCAGCAGCAGGATTCTTCTGTCCCCTGGTTGACATCGGACTGGCTCATCTCCGTGTGCGTGAAGCGGCGCACTACAAGTCGCGTCAAGGGGCTCTGTTTGTGGTAGTTCACCACCCGTAACTGACCGGTTACTAAATGCTTTTGCAGCTTTGCAGCAAAGTACTTGAGATATGAATGAGCTTACGGTACTATCGCGCTGCAAGTGTGCACAGCCTGTTAATGCAAAGCGCATCGAGCTATCTGCCGAAATGCGCCAAATCGATGAAAGGACGTATCCGATGAAAAAGCAATCCGAAATATCACGACGCAAATTCGTAGGAACGGTCTTCGGGGCCGGCGTGGCCCTGACGGCCCCCAATATTCTCGGGACACGCGCGCGGGCGGCGGGCAGGACGTTCAAGCTCGGCCTTATCGGCTGCGGCGGCCGAGGCCGAGGGGCTGCGGCGGGGGCTCTTGATGCCGGCAAGATTCTCGGGTTCGACGTCAAGATTACGGCGACGGCCGACTATTTCAAGGACCGGGCAGTTCGAGCCGGACAGCAGTTCGACCTGCCGGCCAATAAATGCTTCGGCGGGGCCGACTCCTATCGCAAGCTGCTCGAGACCGACGTGCAGATAGTCCTGATGGCGACCGCGCCGCTGTTTCGCCCGCTGCACCTCGAAGCGGCGGTCGAGGCGGGCAAGAACGTCTTTATCGAAAAGCCCGTCGCCGTCGATCCACCGGGTTGTCGTCGCGTCATTGCCGCAGGCAGGCTCGCCGAGAAGAAGGGCCTGGTCATAACGGCCGGGACGGAGATGCGGCACGAGTTCAAACGCAGAAAAACGCACCAGGCAATCGCCGTCGAGAAGCAGTTGGGCAAGCTCTACGCCGGTAGGGTCTCATTCTGCATCGCGCACATGTTCTGGAAGGAGCCGATCAATCCGAAGACGCCGGACGATCTGGTCCGCTCATGGCAGAACTGGATAGCTCTGTCCGGCGACCACCTCGTCGAGCAGCACGTTCACAATATCGACGTCGCGAACTGGTTCTGCGGCGGCCCGCCCGTCAGCGCTGTAGGCTTCGGCGGCAGAGGCCGCAGGCCTGCAGGCGACATGTACGACTTTTTCAGCATCGACTACGACTACGGCGACGGGGTGCATATCCACTCGATGTGCCGGCAGATCACCGGCTGCTGGAACCGGGTCGGGCATGACTTTGTCTATGAGAAGGGCCATACCGACGGCGGCGACCACCCGCAGTGCAAAAACTCGCCGATCCCGCCCGACCTGCCGGAAGCCCCCAGCCCCCATGTCCAGGAGCAGCTCGATACCCTGTACTATGTCAATAAGGGCAAACCTGTGAACCAAGCTGGGGCCGTGGCCGAATCGTCGGCAACCGCCGTGATGGGCCGAATCTCCGCTTACACCGGCCAACAGGTGACGTGGAACGACATGATGATCGATCCGAAGGCCAAGCCCGAGCATTACAACCTGACGCTAAAACCGACCGCCGAGGACTTCGAGAAAGGCACAGTAGAAATCCCCCAAGAAAACAAAATCCCCCTCCCCGGCCAAAAGGCATAAGCAGACACGATGTGTTTGTCCTTCCTGCGCAAGCAGGAATCCACCAAAGCGTCGACTTTCGGGATCCCGGTTCAAGGCCGGAATGACACAGGTTTTGAGCACCTATTATCCCTTTATCTGGGTGACTATCTGCTTTGTTTCGGGGGATTGGTTGGCGTGGGCTTGTTTGAAGGCCTCGATCTGGGCTTGGTTGGCTTTCTTGAACAGCTCGTTGCCGGTGATGATTTCTTTCAGGGCCTTGTACTTGGTCTTGGCCTCTTCGAGGAACTTGGCGGCCTTCGTGCCATAGACCCCGCCCAATATCGCGCATATTCCGATACCTAAATCCAAAGCTGTATCAGCCGCGCTCCACGGGTCCGCCTGAGCTTCGGAGACCCCAATAGCCTTGCTGGCAAGCTGCCGATTCGACTCGCTCAATATATCATTCACCGTCTCTGCGGCGGGATACTGCTTGGGCAAGCCAAAGTACGCGGTGAACGCCTGGCTCTGCAATTCGCTAAGCTCAGTTAACCCCTGAAGCTCGGCTGTAGTCTCTTGGGCCTCGGCGACCTGTGCCGCCGCAGCAGCCGTGCGATTGTGCAGCCACGCATTCTCCTTCTGACTCTCATCTACCCCAAACCGCATACTCTCACAGCCGGTCAATAGCAGAATACCGGCCATGATGTAGAGTCCAAAACCCGTCAGGTACTTGTGTGCATGTAATGACTTTCTCATCATTATTCTCCTTTTTCTGATTTCTGAACCTTGCTTCTATACGCTACAATAATATGGACCTGCATCGGAAATATGGATTAGCGCGATACGAGAAGATCGGCTATGGATATATCCAGACAGTTCAAGCCTCAGACAATACTGCTGTGGGAAAAGGTTGCTGAGCACACTGAGGTACGGCGCATTATCAAGCTCTTCCCATCCGCAGAAGTCCGGCTTGTCAAGCAACAGCGATATCGGCCTTCCGCAAACACGCCGGCTTCCCAGACACTTCTCGACGGCAAAAGAACTCTAATGATCGGCCAAACCTCGTCCTTTGTCGGACACTTTGACGGTCGGCTTGGTCCCAATGTGCGCTGCCGCCCATACTACAAGTTAGTGCCGGTTTCAAACGGATGCCCTTTCTACTGCACATATTGCTACCTTGCATTCGTGTATCGAAAACACGCTCCTTTCATCAAAATAAATATCAACTATGAGACTATGTTCCGGCAAATTCGACGGGCCGTCCCAGGGCCCGACGGCACGGCCAGCTTCAACATGGGTGAGATGCTCGACAGCCTTGCTCTCGACCACGTCACGAATCTCACGACACACTTGGTCCCCTTCTTCTCGGAGTTCTCAAACGCCTATCTGATGCTGCTGACAAAGAGCAACAACATAGCCAACCTGCTGCAACTCAAGCCCAATCGGCAAACAGTCGTCTCCTGGAGCATCAACACCCAGCAGATGATCGACACCCACGAGGTCGGCGCCGCCAGCCTCAGCCAGCGAATTCAGGCGGCTAAGGCTTGCCAGGATCACGGCTACAGAATACGTCTCCGCATCGACCCCGGCATGCTCCACAGAGGATGGCGGGACGCATACACCGATATGATTGGCCGGGCGATGACTGCTATCAGGCCTGAGAATATCACGCTTGGGATGCTGAGATTGCTTCCCGGCCATCTGCAGCTCGCCCAAGGGGCCTACGGAAGCAGGGCTCTAAAGCTTCATAGCCGCGATCTTGTCAAAGGAGCCTCGGACGGGAAGCTCCGCTATCCGGCGGAGAAGCGTGTCGAATTCTACGCGTTTCTGACCGAGACCATCCGCAGCTTCGACCGAGATGTTTCTATCGGCCTGTGTAGAGAGACGCCCGGTGTATGGAGAAGTCTCAAGCATCTTTGTAGTCCTCGCCAATGCAACTGTGTTGTATGGTAATTTTCAAACGATGAATCTCATGCCTGCCTCTTCGGGAGAATACAGACACATGGACAAGCGGGGATTGCGTAGTATGACTGAGCTGTCAAATCCCATTAGGGTATAACCCTGTCCTGATGACTACTTTCTTTCTCCTTCCAATTTGACATTGGCAATGCTTTCCATCTACAATGAACCATGAGAACTAACTACAGGAGCGCCCGAATGGATGACCAACAAAAGAAAAGGAAGGCCATCACCAACTTGACATTGTCCGCCGTATTTATGGCGGGCGTGTACTTTTGGTTCGACTTTATATGCGATGACACGAATAGGCAGAACCTATTTGTCACAGCAGTTTTGGTACTGCCGCGTCTGGCGGTCTTGGCCTGTACTCTTGGTGTCCTGCTGGCGATGCGTGGCTGGTGCCAACATTGGATCATTAAGCTAGCGGTCATCTTCGTTCTTGCGCTACCATTTATCACGTTCGTAATTGCTCGTTGGGCTTTCAGCTTCATTCCATGAATCGTGATCGACTTGGCTGCCCTTGGCCGTTAGGGCCCTCCACCTGCTGCGCTCACCTGTGGCGAGCTCTTCTCCATCGCTCGCAGGCGGAATTCGTATGAGATGCTCTTGGCGGAGAGGTCTTCGAGCTTTCGGCTGGAGTCCTTCTGGTATTGCAGGAGCATGCTTACATCACGCTGGAGCAGATCGAGCTGCCTTTGCAGGTTGACGTAGCTGCCGATGATTAAGCACGCCAGCAGGACAAGCTGGACCAGCGTAGAGACATTGATCTGTCGATTAAACTGCCACGATTTAGAATTTTCGTTAGCCATTGTCTGCCCTCTCGATTGTCATTCCTGCGTAAGCAGAAATCCACTTGGACCGACACGTTCTGGATTCCGCATCAAGTGCGGAATGACGGATAAACGCTGTGCCGCATA
>JAFGTU010000277.1 GCA_016933985.1 Sedimentisphaerales bacterium
AGCGTCCTCTTTATGTTGCCGCCTGCAGCCTTCTTTTCCCGCTTTAGAGGACACTCGTCGCAAACACTCCGTTCCGGTATCTCAAAAGGTTTACCTTGCAACAAGGCCGTCAGGGCATTGACGACGAGATCAGGATTCGTAGGGCAGCCCGGAATACGGACATCCACAGCTACGACCTCATCCACGGCATAGACCCTGTCGAGAAGAGGCGGGAGATTCTCGCTGGGCGTCTCGGCTGACTCGGTCGTCTTGCAGTCCCGATAGACCTTGTGATATAGCTCCTCGAGCGGGAACATATTCGCCAAAGCTGGAATGCCGCCGAAGCACGCACATGAGCCCAGGGCAATCAGCGTGTTGCACTTCTTCCTCATTTCCTCGGTAACGTGCTTTTCCTTTTCATTTCGGACACCTCCCGAAATTATTCCGATATCGGCTTCGGGAATCTCCATCTCGGTCTTCTCTCCCATCTGTCCGAAATACTTATGGTCCATAAGGACCGGCATGTGGACAAAATCGAGCTCCGGCAGCAAATCAAGGAGCGGCTCGCCGATGTCCAGTATCGTGACCTCACATCCGCCACAGATGTTCAGCCATTCTTCTGCTACTTTAACTGCCACGGTATTACCTCCTTTCGAAGAGATACATTTCTTTACAGCCATTCGTCATCATTGCTTCTCAGTATCATACGGTCTTTCCGGCACTACGCGGTTCAAGGTATAATTGCCTTATCATATCCCATCACTGCTCTTTTTGGCAAGCTGCTGTTCCACTCTTTCCAGGAAGGCGTGGGGGGCGATGCCCTTCTCTATGTACTCATCGACAGGGAGAAACTTCTCGTGAATCTTACCGCCCGGAAAGCTGAAACCGGTCTGCTCGGACATAGAGGTCAGCATCAAAATAGGCATTTTGTCGAACCGGGTGTCTTTTCTAATCTTCCTGGCAAGGACAAATCCGCCTGCGCCTCTTCCCATCATGACATCCAGAATAAGCAGAGCCGGAACCTGCCCTTCGAGCCTGGCCCATCCCTCATCCGGATCGTAGGCGAACGCAACTTCGTATTCCTTTGTTTCAAGAATAGCTTTCGTAATCGCCACAAAGTCAGGGTCATCATCAATGATCAGTATCGTTGGAGCACTCATCTTTTCTCCTTTGGCAATACCATTATCCTACTCAACAACAATCTCGGTAACGACCCGGCGAGAGTAAAGCAGCACCTTCCCGTCCTGGCTGACGGTCTCCACCTCGAAGCCGTCCTTCTCGTACTTCTCGGCGACAGGGGCAGCCTGCTCCTCGCTTTCGTACTCCTGCCCGTCCCACATGTATTTCTTTCCTTGGAAGAACCGAGCTAATTCCGCCATATTCGACAATCCTGAAAAATCACGTTCACAAGCACCTGCGCCTCGCAAGACGCAACAAAATCCGTAAACCGAGCGCCATTATACTTTGTATGGACTTGGACCAAGCGCCCGGACCGTTTCGGTGAATTCACGCATCACTTCGGCAAAGCGAGGACCTTCGGACGCCGAAACCCATTCGAGCCTGAATCGCTCCGGCTCCAAGCCGAAGTCCTCCAACATCAGCTCAATCGCCTCTTTTCTGTTTTCAGCTTTCAGGTTGCCCTCAAGGTAGTGGCAATCGCCGATATGACAGCCGCAAATGATAACGGCGTCGGCCCCTTTCGTCAAGGCATCAATCACCAGGTTCGGATGCACCATCCCGGAACACATCACGCGAATAATGCGCATATTAGGCGGGTATTGAAGGCGGGATACGCCGGCCAGGTCAGCCCCGGCATAAGAGCACCAGTTGCAGCAGAAGCCGATAATCAACGGTTCATATTCTTCGTTTGCCATGTTAAGCCAACTCCTCTTTTATTCTCCTATTAAAGCCGCTTCCACCATTGCACTAATCTGCTCAAGCTTAAAGCCTCGCACGAATATGCCCTTCTTGGGGCACGTGGCCATGCAGACGCCACAACCCTTACACAGCGCCGCATCTCTCTCGACCGTTTTCTTGATGCTGCCTTTGTACATATATTCGATCAGCGTCAGCGCCTTGTATGGGCACGGATCGATGCAGTATGCGCAGCCGTCGCAGTTAGCATCAATTATCTCCGATATCTTGGCGTCCAGCTCGATTTCATCTTTCGAGAGGATGGTCGCCGCTCGGGCTGCTGCGGCGTCGGCCTGTGCGATGCTCTCGCTAACGGATTTGGGGCTGTGGGCGAGGCCGCACATGAATACGCCGTCGGTTGCAAAATCCACCGGACGCAGTTTCATGTGCGCCTCGAGGAAGAACTTGTCCTGGTTCAGCGGAACCTTGAAGAGCCTGCCCAGCTCATCGACATCCTCGTTCGGAATGATTGCCGCCGAGAGGACGAGCAAATCAGCCTCAATGCAGATGGGCATGTTCAGCATCTAATCGAAGCATGTGATTTCAAGGCGGGCTTCGCCCGCCGCAATTTCGGGCTTGTTGTCCTTTTCGAAACGAATAAACCGGACGCCCAATTCTCTCGCCCGCCTGTAGTGCTCCTCCAGAAAACCATACGCCCTAACATCGCGATATAGCACATAGACATCCGTCTGCGGGTTCGCCTCCTTCAAAGCGATGGAATTCTTGATGGCCTGGGAGCAACAGACCCGGCTGCAATAAGGCCGCTCATCTTCCCTCGACCCGACGCATTGAATCATCACAACGGACTTGGCGTTCTTCACTTCATCCTTGTCTTCGGCTATCCATTCATCCAAACGTCGCTGCGTGATAACGCGAGAATCTTGACCGTAAAGATATTCGGTCGGCTCATACTCGCGGGCCCCGGCCGCTATTATCGCCGCACCATGACCTACTTGCGTTTCCTTGCCGTCCTGACGGATCGTAGAATTGAAGTTGCCCACAGACCCATCAACGAAACTAACTTGGGCGCCCAGGTACACATCAATATTCTCGTGGGAATTGACTCGTTCGACAATCGCGGCCAGTTGCTGCTGAGGGTCTTCGCCGCCGAGCAAACTGTGAATATGCCTGAAATTCCCGCCAAGCTCCCGCTCTTTCTCAACGAGAGAGACCTTGAATCCCTGGTCGGCCAGATTGAGCGCGGCGGTCATGCCCGCCAGGCCGCCTCCAATCACAAGGGCGTCGTTGTTGACCTTCAAGGTTCCTTTGCACAAAGGCTCAAGCAGCCTGGCCTTGGCTACGGCCATTCTCACCAGGTCTCTTGCTTTGTGCGTAGCTCCCTTAGGGTCATTCATGTGCACCCATGTGCACTGGTCGCGGATGTTGGCCATTTCAAAGAGGTACTCGTTCAATCCCGCCTCTCGGCAGGTGTTGCGGAAAAGCGGCTCATGAGTCCGCGGACTGCACGAGGCCACTATCACACGATTTAAGTCCTTCTCATTGATCAGCCGGGTAATCTGCTCCTGAGTGTCGGTCGAGCAGGTATAAAGGTTGTCCTCTGCATAGACTACGTTCGGCAGAGTCTTGGCGTATTCGACAATACTCGGCACGTCGGCGTAGCCGCCGATATTCCTACCGCAGTGGCAGATGAAAACGCCGATGCGAGGCTCCTGGCCGCTCACATCTTTTTCGGGAGGATACTCCTTGTGCGAGATTAAGGTGCCTCGCTCCTCTTTCAGCAGCGCCATCGCCTTCCCGGCCCCGGCGGATGCCTCCATCACGGTCTCGGGAATATCTTTCGGCCCGGCAAACGGCCCGCAGACATAGACGCCCGCCTTGGTAGTCTCAACAGGGGCGAAGCCCTGTGTCTGTGCGAAGCCGTGCTCGTTTAACTCGATTCCAAACTTGTCCGCCAGCTCACGCACCGTTGAAGGGGGCCTAAGCCCGGTCGAAAGGACGACCATGCTAAACTCTTCCGTCGCGATCCCGCCATCATCCTGCTGGTACGTGATCTTCAGGTCCCTGGTTGCGGCAACCTCCTTGACCGAAGATGGACGGCAGCGGATATACCTGACGCCGAGCTGCTTGGCTCGCTCGTAATAAGCGTCGAAACCCTTGCCGAATGCACGCATATCAATGAAGAAAATCGTGCAATCGAGATCACCCTGGTGTTCCTTGGCAATAATTGCCTCCTTGGTTGCATACATACAGCAAACAGACGAACAATAGTTGCAGTCGACTTCCCGCGACCCGACGCACTGAATCCAGGCGACCTTCTTGGGATGCTTCTCATCGGAGGGACGAAGGATCTCGCCGAGATACGGCCCGCTGGCCGAGAGAAGACGCTCAAACTGAAGGCTTGAGAGCACATTCGGATACCTGTCGTAGCCAAGCTCCTTCTTTAGATTGGGATCAAATTGCTCAAAGCCCGGCGAGAGCACCACGGCGCCGACATCCACATCGCAGAGCTCATCCTCCTGCTCGTAGTTGATGGCGCCGGCCTGACAGAAATTCTCGCACGACCCGCACACGCCCTTGAGATAGTGCATGCATCGGTCGCGGTCGATCACCGCTATTTTCGGTATCGCCTGAGGGAAAGGTATGTAAATGGAAGCGCGTTTTGCCAGTCCCATATCGTAGTCGGACTTGATAGGCCGCGGCTTGTTCAGCGTCACCTCGCTCAGATCCACGGCATTCGTCGGGCAGACGACATCGCAGGCGCCGCAGGCGATGCAAATAGGCGAGTGCTTGTCGTACGGAACGGCAATCTTGCGTTCCGAGCCGCGGTTTACGAAGCTCACCGCGCCGACCCCCATACGTTCCTCACAGACGCGCACGCACAGTCCACACAGAATGCAGTCGTCGTTCTTTTTTGTGAAACGAGTATCTTCGACGCCGTATTCCTTGGCCATACCCTTGATGCGCGGCGCGTCCGGAGACCGGGCCAACAACAACTCGAACATCATTCGACGTGTCTTCAAGACCCTTTCAGTGTCGGTCTTAACCACCATGCCTTCCTGTGCCGGATACACACAGGAAGCCTCTATCCATGAACCTCGAGACCCGACTATCTCAACCAGACAAACCCGGCATGCACCGTATGGCATTAGAGACTTGTGGTGGCAAAGAGTGGGAATTTTGATGCCGAGCTTCTCTGCTGCCTGCAGAATAGTCGCACCTTCTTCAACCTCAACCTTCTTGTTGTCTATTGTCAGGGTAATCATATTCAGTTTAATTCTCTCGTATCAAAGCGGTAAATTGAATCATTTCTTTTGTATTCGCACACAAAATCAACGCCTGGCGCCGTAGCCAACACCTGCAAGGTTTCTTCGATATCGCCCATCGGCTTGCAGTCCGGGTGGCTCAGGCGGAATGTCGCCCGGACCGTCGTTCCTTCGCCCGGCGCAGAACTCAAGTCGAATGTTCCGCCGCTGTCCTTGGCGGCCTGAGCCAGCAACGACAGACCGAGCCCGACCCTGCGAGTCTTCCTCGTCGTAAAAAAGGGATCAAGAGCTTTCTTGAGCGTTTGCTCATCCATACCCTTGCCGTCATCGCTAATTTCGATAGTCAACAGGTCCTTGGCCTCATTTTCATCAATTTTGATTTCAATTCTTTTCGCCGCAGCGGCAATCGAGTTTTCCACAATATCCAGAATATGCAGCGACAAGTCTTCCATTCAATTGCCGACTATCCTCCTTCCCAGCTCACGGCGCAGCGCTTTCCTTATCTCCCCAAGCGAAACGGTCTCTATCATAAAGCAGGTAGATCTCCTCCCGATGTCATCCAGGAAATGGGCATCTGAAGAAGTAACCACCGGATAGTCATATTCTCGCCCGGCCGAACACGGCTTCGATACTTCCAGGGCATCCAGATCCAATCCTTCGGGGATAAAGCCCAACTGGCCGATCAGGCTGAAACGCTCGCGGTCAACGTGGGAAGCAATCGCCAGACCCGCCCACCGGTGAATCGAATCCACTATCTGCTCTACAGTCAGAGTGGTCGCCCCGATCAGCAGTCTGGAGTTTTTCCCCACGACATTGTTCCACTCGTCGATGATTACCTGAGTGCCGAAGGCCTCCTCGGAATTCTCGCCGGGCAGATTCTCATAGACCATATCCTGCATATACATCAGGTCCGCCTCGGTATGAAACAGGGCCAGGATATGGACTTCCTCCGAAGAGGTCACCTCCATGCCGCCGATGACCGCAAGTCCCGCCCTTTGGCCGGCTTTGGCCACGGCCGCAACGTTCTCTGCGGAATTATGGTCGCATATCGCAATCATGTCCAAACCCACTTTCCTGGCCTGTTCGACTATGGCCGTCGCCTGCATCTGGTTATCAGCACAAGGGGAAAGGCAAGTATGCAAATGCAGATCGGCCCTTACCTTCCTCATTCTTACGTTCCACCAACTCCCAAGTTATATAACCTGCCGACCAGCTCAAATGCCGGCATCTCGGATACCATAAGAGGTATATTCTCTGTTTCCGCCTTCTCGACGGTCTCTCGCTCGGGTTCTCGGCCGTTGACCAGGATAATGCCGGCAAGGCCCTTCATACTCGCCACGCCGACAATATTCTGATGAATCTGCAAAGTGATCCAAAGGTTGCCTTCTTTGCTGTTGGCAAGAACGTCGCTAAGAAGGTCACTGGCATATCCGCCCGTGACCCCGCGATCCAGGCTCGCTTTTGCGGCCCAGACGGCCAAATTCAGCTCTTGCACTATCTCAGCTATCTTCACTCTTCGCCTCGTTATCAACAGAGATGCGAATATTCAATTGCGTGCCCTTGCCGACCGTGGACTTAAGCTCCATCTTTGTGGCACACTTCTTGATGTTGCACAGCCCCATGCCGGCCCCGAAGCCAAGCTCTCTGACCCACTCCGGCGCCGTCGAATACCCGGGCTGCATGACTTTCTCGATATCAGGGATGCCCGGTCCCAAGTCCTTCACCACCACAAATATCTCATTAGGCTCGACACGAACACGAATACTGCCCCCGTCGGTGTAAATAATCAGGTTCATTTCCGCTTCATATGTCGCAATGGACACGCGACGAACAATCTGAGGGTGAAGCCCCAAGCGCTGCAAGGTGGCCTTTAGCCGGCTGGCCCCTTCACCCGCTCGAGTGAAGTTCTGCCCAACCACGTTGTATTGAAAAAGAAGAACAACCTTGTCGGCCAGGATATCCTCGAAGAAATGCTTCACTCGATGACGGTAAACCTCCTCTTCAGCAACATGGTGGATCTCAAGTTTGTTCAGCAGGCCCCTGACAATATCTCCCTTGGTGATAATGCCCAACAATCTTTTGTCCTGGCGGTCAACGACGGCGAGTCGGCCATACCCGAATCGCTGAAATACGTTGACCGCCTGCGTCAACGGCTCATCGGCGTAAATGGTGCAAACGTCTTTGCTCATTTTCTCGGCGATCGGACAATCCTCCTCACGATCCGCCAGCCACCTGATGAAATCTTCGATACTTATAATGCCGACCAATTTGTCCCCATCCACGACAGGCGTTCCGGAGATACGCTTCTCACGCAGGATTGCCCTTAATTGGCTCATGGGTGTTCGCGGATCGACCGTTACAAGGTCTGTCTGCATTACCTCGCCCACGCCAATCTCGTAGATTAGCTCCTGGACTTTGCTGATTCTGTTATCTGAGACCACTCGAAAGCGCCCTCTTAGGTGTTACTTTTCTTATGTTCAGAACAACCGGCCAATCCCTCTCTCCACAAGCGCCCGCAAGACTCAAACATCGGCAGAGGCGTTGTCAGTAACGGAATATTCTTGCTTTCGGCCAGCCTGATAGTCTCATCCCCCGGCTTCTTGCCGCGAACAAAGCATATCGCCGCAAGATCGGCCATTTCCGCCGTGCGAACCACCTGCGGATTCGTCAAGCCGGTCAGCAGAATTGCCTCAGACTTCACGAAAGACAAGACATCGCTCATCAAGTCAGACCCGCAACCCATCTTTATCTCTTCGTTAAGAAGATCGCTTCCGACAATTACTTCTGCTTCAAGAATTTTTGCAATCTCGGCTATGGTCATACGACAGTCACCGCATCAAACTTGCAGGCATCCATACAGACACCGCACTTGATGCATTTCTCCTCAATGATCTTATGCGGTTGCTTCGGCTCGCCTATGATTGCCTCCTGGGGGCAATTCTTCGCGCATCGCGTGCAGCCGGTACATTTTTCCTCGTCGATGGTATACCTAATCAGCGCCTTGCATACGCCGGCGGGGCATCGCTTCTCGTTTATATGGGCCTCGTACTCATCTCTGAAGTGCCGCAGGGAGCTTAACACCGGATTTGGCAGACTCTGCCCCAAACCGCACTGCGAGGCATCCCTGATTGCTTCACCCAACTCTTCAAGCAATTCTATGTCACCTTCTTTTCCTTCTCCTTTGCATATCCTGTTGAGTATGCCCAGCAGCGCGTACGAGCCTTCCCGGCAGGATGTACACTTGCCGCAAGATTCGTCGTTTGTGAATGCGACGAAATATCTGGCCATCTCCACCATGCAGGCATGCTCGTCCATGACGACCATCCCCCCGGAGCCCATCATTGAGCCGGCCTCAGCCAAGCGCTCGTAGTCCACGGGCAAATCAAGGAAGCCAGCCGGAATGAAGCCGCCCGAAGGCCCGCCTGTCTGGACGGCCTTGAACTCCTTGTTCCTGGGAATGCCCCCTCCGATGTTATAGACGATCTCCCGCAGCGTGATGCCCATCGGAACTTCGACGAGGCCCGCATTGTTTATGTTGCCGGCCAGTGAGAAGACCTTCGTGCCCTTGCTTTTCTCAGTTCCAATCTCGGAGAACCACTTGGCACCCCAGCTTATGATGACCGGCACGTTTGCCCAGGTCTCCACGTTGTTGATGACCACGGGCTTGCCCCAGAGGGTCGTGCGAGGAGGCCTCTGCCGAGGCTCCGGTATTCTCCCTTCTATTGACGCGACCAGTGCGGTCGTCTCGCCGCAGACAAATGCCCCGGCGCCCTTGAAAACCTGGAGATCGAAATCAAAGCCGGACCCGAAAATATCCTTCCCCAGCAAGCCGTATTCCCTGGCTTGCTCTATAGCCTTCTGTATTCTCTTGACGGCAAGCGGATACTCTATCCGAATATATACATATCCGCTCGAAGCTCCCACCGCATAGGCACCTATCGCCATACCCTCGATAACCGAGTGCGGATCCGCTTCGACGATGCTCCTGTCCATAAACGCTCCCGGGTCGCCTTCGTCGGCGTTACAGACGACGTACTTCGGTGTCCTGGTATCCTTCCTTCTGCTTTCCCACTTTCGTCCGGTCGGGAATCCTGCTCCGCCGCGTCCTCGCAAACCCGAATCGGATATCTCTTTGATAACCTCCTCGGGCGACATCGATGTTACCGCTTTTGCCAGTGCTTTATACCCGTCCCGGGCGATGTATTCATCGATCCTATCGGGGTCGATCACGCCGCGGTTGCGCAGAGCGATCAGCCGCTGGTCCTTGAAGAAGGGAATCGAGCGAAGCTCCGGAATCGGGCTCTCTTCGCCGGGCGGCACGTACATAAGCTTTTTGACGGGCCGGCCCTTTAGAAAATGCTCCTCAACCAGATTCGCTATGTCTTTGCTCTTGAGCTTCTGATAAAAGATGCCGTCAGGCTGCACTATCAGGATGGGACCGTTCACACATAGCCCGCTGGCGCCTGTCGGCACAACCAGAACGTCGTCCTGCAATCCCTGCTGTTTTATCTCCGCTTCCAGCGAATCCTTGATATCGAGGGCTCCGTTCGATATGCAGTTTGTGCACGTGCAAATCATCACGTTTGTAATATGTGGCATCGTCGCAATCCCTTTATAGCGTTCTCTCGCTTCCAGCGGCAAGCGCGCAGTCGTTCACAATCCTACCCCCCAGGACGTGTTCGGAAAATATCTTCCTGGCCTTCTCCGCGGTCAGGTCAACGTACTTGACCGCCGGTTTGCCTTGCTCTTCGATCGTGACCATTGGCTCTCGACTGCAAAGCCCGGCGCAGCTCGAGATGGACAGCAAGACATCCTTAGCGTCGGATTTCTCAAGCTCCTCCGTCAAAGCCTTCATCACACCCCTGGCGCCGGCGGCAATACCACAGGTCCCCATGTGGACGATGACCTTGACTCAGCACTCGCCCTCCCGGAGAAGCATCGTCCGCTTAATCTTCTCTCCGATCTTGTCCAAGTCCTCAGGCTTGATCTTCGACATTGGTCCGTCTCCTTCTTACGTGTACTTGCCCAGTATATCCTGAACCATTGTCTGGTTCATATATCCGTATATGTCGTCGTCCACCGTCACGACGGGCGACTGCCCGCAACAGCCCACGCAGTTGACCGTCTCCAGGCTAAACTGCTTGTCTTCCGTCACGCCGCCGACCTCGACGCTCAGCTCTCTGCCAAACGTATCCAAAATGCGCTGAGCGCCTTTGACGTAGCAGGCCGTGCCGGTGCAGACGCGAATCACGTGCCTGCCTTTGGGAGTGAGGCTGAATGCGTTGTAGAAGCTCGCAATCCGGAGGATATGCTCGATGGGTATTTCCTTGACCTCGGCCATTCGGCACAACGCCTCCGGAGGCAGCCATTTGAACTCCTCATTGATATCGTGAAGAATCGGAACTATCGTCTCTCGCCCACCTGAGCACCTGCCGAGAATATCATCCACCTTGGTCTTCATACCTGCCTCTATCTCGACGGCAGAGCGCCCGGGCTGATCAAGATAGACGATATTCTTGACTAAGCAGTTCGTAACGCACTCGCCGCAGCCAGTGCACTTGTCCGGGTCCACCGAGCGAGCCTTCTTCCTGATGCTGACCTTGAAGTTGCCCGCGGAGCCTTCGATAGATTCAATCTCGGAATAGGTCAGTTTCTCGATGTTCAGGTGTCCGCCGCAATCGACCATACGCGGGGCCAGTGTGCACATCGCGCAGTCATTCGTCGGAAACGTCTTGTCTAACTGCGCCATCACCCCGCCGATAGACGGGCCCTTTTCAACAAGATATACCTTGTACCCGGCTTCAGCCAGATCGAGTGAAGCCTGCATACCTCCGACACCGGCGCCCACGACGAGAACGGCGCCAACCTTCTCAGCAGTTTTACTACTCATTTATCTTTCACCTTGTACCTGTCGCCAGAGCTTCTATGCCTTGCAGGCGGACAACAGCTGGTCCGCGCTGACAAAATGTTTCTGTAATGCCAATTGGTCCGGCCGCG
>JAFGTU010000278.1 GCA_016933985.1 Sedimentisphaerales bacterium
CGTCGCGTCGTTAATATGCAGGGACTGTCCGCCGCCATCGGTGCTTGGATACCATGAGTCGCTGTATTCGAATCTCATTACCGCCGCCTCCAAAGGCCAGGCAAGCTGAACGACGACTTCCTCGCTGCCGTTGCTGAGGTCGTTGATATAGACGCCCGCAGCCACATTAGGGCCGATCCCGTGAATCGACCTGAAGGCTGTCAGGTTACGGACCACTACAATATATTGACCGGGATTGAGCTGTGTATGCGGGAAGACGTACTCGACGGCCTCGGCAATACGTACGCCCTCAAGATCAATTGGTATATCGCTAGTATTCTGAAACTCTATATAGTCATAATCGCTGCCCTGCGGCGCATGGTACATTAATTCAGTTATGCGCAGCCCGGCCAGGACATTAAGATCGTCGAAGAACGGATATTCCTGGTCTATCGTCGTCGCGGTGACATCCAGCTCGGCGGAGATGAGAAAATCACTACTGGTCAGTCCGTCATTGAGCCCGTGGATTGCGAGGATGTTGTCTCCGGCTTTCAAGGCGTCGATGTAGGCCGAGACGTCGATATATTCGAAGTTGACCGCCAGTGAGTCGGAGTGGCCGGTGTCGGCGCCGGAATTCCATGCAGGCGTGCCTGCGAAATTGCGTCTGGCTGTCTGAAGTTCCGTGCCGTTTATGTAGGCGACGAAACCGTCATCATATCGAATCTTCAAAGTCAAGGCTGTGTAGTTGGGCAGGTCGGCGGCGGCTACAGTAAACGGAATGCGTATATAGCAGGTTTCATTGTGGTTATCCATCTGCGATATGACGTTAAGGGTGATAAGGCTTACGTAGTTGATCGTATCGCCCGGGTTCGTCTCAAAGCCGACGCCGCCCGGACTGCCGATGCCCTGCTGCCAGCCTGAATCGTCAAATCCCGGATCCGAATTCCAGGTGGAGCCGACATCATTCACCGATATAGGAACACGTGCGGTCTTGTTCGCATTCTCCGGAACAATGGTGGATACCGTTTCAATGTAAGTGCCGAACGTATTTGCGACACCCGGAGTGGGCAACTCAAGATAGCCGAAGCTGCTCGAACCATCCGGCGCCCTGCCCTGCGAGACATCGGTGGTCTGAGGACCATAGAGCCCCTGGTCTATCATGTTCAGGTCCTCGTCGAACAGCGCTATCATCTCGCCGTCGCCGGAGAGCTTGAAACCCAGCTCCCACGGGTCATTTCCGTCGTTGGCCTGGAATACAGCGTAGCCCATATCGGACGTAGAGCCTTTAGGCTCAATGAAGCTTAGCGGGACAATCCGGTGTTTGCCCTTCTGGGTTATGGGATTATCCGTCAGGTACAGCCCGCTTAGCTCGACCGGCAGGGGCTGAGGATTGTAAAGCTCAATGAAATCATCGGCAAAGAAAACCTCTCCGTTGGCAAGCCACTCATTGATCTTGAGAAGGCGAATATCACCTAAAGGCTGGGCGACATTGACGCCGTCGCAAATCGGTGGATCGAAAAAGGTGGGCTTGTTCAGTTTCCAGGCCCGGTCCCAGCCTACCCGGCCGATGGTGTAGTCGTTAATCTGCTCGCCGAACTCCACAGAGTCTATCAGTCTGCCGCCGTTGGCAGGCTTATCATACAGATACAGGGCCTCCCCCTCGGCCAAGAGGGCAAAGCCAAGGTGGTTCTGGGCGGTGGTAAGATCGCCGTACAGGACTATGTAATCGCCTGGATTGAGAATTGTCTTCGAACAGGTCGATGGGCCAAACACGAACTTGTTCGGCTCGACCGGATTATCCGTCAAGGTTATGGCGGTCAGGTCTATCGGTGCGGGACCGTCGTAGTAGAGCTCGATTATGTCGGGGTCGTTGCCGTGCGTGTGAGCAAGGACTTCATTTATAAGCAGGTCGGAATGCGAAGTGTCGATAGTCCATGTATGCGAGGCTGTGGGAGTCTCTTCGTTTTGCCAGACATAGGCGGAGTTCTTGCCGATTGCATAGACCGTATAAGACTGCCCGTTGACAAGCCCGGTTAGCACAACGGGCACATCGACGGTCTTCTCTTCGCTCCATGGGCCGGCGGGGCTGTTGACGGAGTATTTATAGCTGACGATGCCCGGGCCGCCGACGGTCAAGGTCGCATCCGTATGGTAGGTTACGGCATAAGGCTCACCTGAAATCGCAGCTCCCGCAGGCACGTGGGCACCCATGTCCAGACCCCACGCCCCGGTTCCAATGGCACCGGAGCCATCCATAAGATGAAAATCGCTGTTGGGATCGACAAAGACCGGGTCGGCATCGATATTGCCGGCACCGAGATAATGCCATTCGAGCGGCAGCATCGAATGATTAACCGTGATGTCCGTGGTCACGACAATGCCCGCAAATAGCTCCGGCGTATTCCAGAAGATGTCGCCCTCGACGTATGCTCCTCGCCCTGGGTCACGTCCCGGTAATCCCAAGTCGAAGTATATCGCCGGCTCACAGGCATCGGCAACAGTGTTGTTTACAAACGTTAAAAACGCCCCATCTTTAACCTGAGCTACATGCTGAACATTATAAAAGAAATTGCGCACCATGACGTAGTCTTTTGCGGCGCCGGCTGATATCACATTTGACTCGCCCGAGGCGTTGTTCCACTGGTCTCGGATGTAGTTCGCAAAGAAATTACCTTCAATGTGAGCGTCCCCTTCGAGATCCATCGCATCGTCGCCGCCACCCTGGAACACGTTGCCGAGGATCTGAATGATAGAATTCGGCCGCGACGGTCCGTCAACGTCGATGGCGTCGTTGTGCCCCGGGGTGAGACCAAAGACGTTGTTCTCGATGATGAACCAGCCCGTGGTCGGGGCACGGCCCCAGATATGCTCGCTCATGTTGTCGGTGATCGGCGGCTGGCCCGGCTCGAAGATGTTTGTAAACAGGCAATTTCGCACAGTCAGCGACGAATCGATTGTGCGGATGCGTCGGCGCCCGGTATTATCCAGCGTAACGTGGTCAACAAGTAATCTCGAATCATCAAGCCCGATCATACCGTCGTTCGTCTGGCCATATTCAATAACAGCATAAGCAATCCGGTTATCGGTGACCGTATTTGCGAATTGCAGGCCGTTCCATGTACCCGAGGCTCCGGGCCGGCGGGTAAAGCGAATCAATTCGTGCTCTGTGCCCTCTGCAACAAGGCGGCCGCTTATAACCAGCCTGCTGTCGGGCTCGAAGTACACGCTCGTACCGGGCATGATCGTCAGAGTAATGCCGAACGGCACAATCAGCTCGCCGTTGATGAGGTAAGGTCCTTCTTCAGGTGTCCAGACGGTATCCTCTGTCAGCGATCCTTCCGGCAGGTTCGGCGCGCCCTGGTCATACCAGAAGTATCCCTGGTCGGCAACCGTCAGGTCCGGGTCCGGATCGGCGCCCGGATCGCCCGCATCAATACAGGGAGAGGTCGGCCCAAGAGCATAATAATGACTCGTCTGGTCCGCAAATTCCGGATCAGCCGCAAGGTTTCCGGCGCCGGGCCACGGCTCCGTGAAATTGTCACTGTAGCTGATATGAATATCCGCTTCGCTGTACGGCGACTGAACGTCGATCGGATTCGTCGCGTCGATGATCGAGTTGGTCACATTGAAGATGATAGTCCCGCTCGACACGCCGTACTTATTGTGAGCCTGAATACCGATGTCGGTGTAACCGGAAATCTTCGAGGTAACGATCGTTGTCTTATCTATGTTAACGGTAGCGGTTCCCCCTTCAAACGCCTTGGCCGCTATCGTCGCAATAGTGGGGTCCTCAGGGGCTCTGTTGTTCTCGACCACCAAGCAGTGCTGGATTGTCGTCTCGCCTGCATACACGCTTATGCCTTTGTCTTTGCAGTCGCGAACAATGAAATCCTCAATCGTAATGTCCGAACCCAGGGTGTCGATGCCGTCGTCGTCTATGTTGGCCGCAACACCGCCGATCATAGTGCAGAGCTGCCCCGTTTGCTGGTCGTGGACATAGATGCCGTCCCCGTCGTCGTCCGCGTGCATGTCCGTTATCCAGCTATCTTCGAACAATAATGCCGTACCGGAAATCTCCGGCCCCATGATTGACCTGGCGAACAAACAGCGAGCGAACATCAGGTCCGAGCCTGATGTGACGTGCATAAGCTTGCCGGCGTTGTCAGTCAGCGAACAGTGGTCGAATACAAGAGTCGTACCGGTCGTCCGAATCGCCGGACCCGAATTCGAGTGGCCCGTTCGCGGCGAGTTCCCCGCGCTGTTGATATTCGTGTATTCGAGGGTGGACAGCCCGGCATCGGCAAAATCGATTTCGCCCCAGTTTTCGCCGGCGGCGTATGCCGTGATTGTAACGGGTGACTCGGCCGTGCCGAGCGACTGGATGGCTCCTCCCACATCTATGTCGGTTCCGCCGCTGCCCGACGGCACGCCGTCGATGAGAACAAGAGCGCCTGGATTTAGTGTCAGCGTCACGCCGCTTGGAATCGTATAGTCGCCGCCTGTAATACGGTGGATCCCACTCCATGCAGCCGAAGCGGCAAGCGTCCCTGATACGGCGGTTATCGGTTCGCCGGTCAGGTCGGTCAGGACCTTGTTTACCTGGAGGCCCATTACGTCAACAGTCAAAGTGAAATCGCCGCCGCCCGTGAAGGTTACAAAGGCGCTTCCCAGGCCGTTATACAAGGTGGCCTCGTCCGTGGACATATCGAGGGTCGGACTATTGTCAGAAAGGGTTGCCGTCGCGTCCCAGATGTCGCGTCGGACGCTGCCGTCGTCGGCCAGAAGCTCGACCCTGACCAGCACCGGCACGCCCGGCAAGTAGCTATCGCGGACAATCACGTTAAGGTTGAGACCTGCATCGGCCTCGAGCGATGTACCTGCCAAGCCGGCGGTCTTCGGGTAGTCGTTGGTCGAGCCGGTGTCGTACCATACGTCGATGTACCCGCTATCTACTTTGCCGCCCGTTCCGTTGGGGCCGTTAAAAGCCTGAATTGCAATACGATTGATACCTGGAAACAGAGCAATCGCTTCGTTGAGCTGCCAGGTGCCGTATCTCTGCGACCAGTCTGCTATTTGTCCATTCACTATTACGGAGCCGGTCTCGATGGCGTTGGCAGTGCCGTAAATGGCACCGCTGCTCAAAGTGCTGCCGGTCGTCTTGTAGAAGCCGCTGGCGACAGACAAATCACAGACTATCGAGAATTCCTGAGGTATCTGCGGGGCATCCCCGCCATCGGGATAGCCGCCGTACAGCAGGCTTTGAAGACGCTCGACGACAAACTCTTTTATCCCATTATTACCTTCGATTTCTGATGCCGGCACCCATGAGCCAAGCATTTGGTCAATCACGGGATATATGTTCTCAGGTGCAAAGATTGTTTGGCCGAGGTCTTTGTACTGGCTGTAGTAACCTTTCCATGCGTCATTCTGCCCAAACAAGCGTCTCAGGCCCCTTACGTCGGCGTAGTCGAATATTCCCCATTCGGGCGCGTAGCTGTGATCGCCCTGTCCCAGCAGCGTATCAAGGTCGTGCGGCAGCAGCCAGAACCGAGGGTCTTCTATGCCGCAATACATGGCATAATCGTCGCCTTCGCCCTCGTACAGGCCGCCCTCGCGATTTCCGGCAAAGGCGTCGGTCGCGATATACCTCATCCACATTTCAAGATTAGCGACCTGGTTGATCTCCGTCAGAAGGCTTGAGGCGGGAATGCTCGTGTTATTGAGCGTGTCTATGAGGCCGAACAGATCCGAATAATCGTACTGCGATGTATTGGTCTGTTTGGGATAGTTTTCGTCGTAGTCATCCGGGTCCGGCGTTGCTCCGGGGGTCTCCTTGTAATAGAGGTCGGCATAAGTCGTTGGAGCACTCGGCCAAACAACGTAGGAGCACCGGTACAAATTGCCGTCCGGATCATCCGGAAAATGATTCTCGGCCCACTCGCCGTTATATGCCTCCAGAGCCACATAAGTATTGTAGGTGCGGTTATAATCGCTCGCCGCGAGGTTCTCGCCGTTGACCCTGAGGCGAATAGCGGTCGCCACCGGAGCCGGGATGCCAGCCAGTCGGAACAAGACGCTGCCCATCAACTGAAGATGTGTGTACTTGCTGTTGATATTGAGCGCGGTTACATTCTTCCAGGGGTCGTCGTTGACGAAGTTCACACGGTAGTTGTTCGGCGGGTCCACACGGGTCCTGTTGCCCCGGTTGCGGACGCCGACCCTGTAACGAACCTTTGTGTCCATACCATCGACACTGATAAACGTCGCGTTCATCTGGGCATTGCTGGCGCCTTCGCCAAAGAACGGGTCGCCGTCGTCCCCGATATCCTCCAGCTCCGCCCGTTCAGCCTCGGTCATAATTATGTAGTACGCCGGCTGGCTACCTGGAAGCCACGGAGCATCCGCGTTGTAGGAATCGTCAACCTGGTAGAGGGCATTGGTCACCTGCTGCGGCGCGCCATCGACAATACTCGCCGCCGGCCACGTGCGGGAATGCGCACCGGCATCGGCCGCCGTAACGTAGAACTCGACGATCCTGCCGTTAGCCTGCGCCGGTATTTGCCCGCCGTACACTTCGTCGCCCGCGTCGCCGTCACCGTGCGCTCCATCGTCAAACATCGTGACCATAGTAAAAGTCGGCCCGCCGTCAAGACGATGATGCAGCGTTACCGTTACCCCGGTCGCCAGTTCGTCTATTATCCTCGCGGGAACGGTTACAGGGTCATCCGCAGCGGGAATAATCGGGAAATGCTCAACATCCAGAATCAACGGGGCTATGTCCCCGGCGGCTACC
>JAFGTU010000279.1 GCA_016933985.1 Sedimentisphaerales bacterium
GCTTCATTAACGAAGGCTGGACGCCCGATGTCGCCGTATATAGAATCACACCTGCCAGCCCCTTGCCCTGCGCGATGTACGTCTGCGACCACGACTTCTCGAATCCAGCGAATTCCACAAACTGCTTTTGCACACGCTTATTGTAAGGCACAAGCAAGCCATCGCAGTCGGAGCTGACAGCCATGCACAGCCTACGCCCCTGCCAGCCGGTCTTGCCCGCCTTGCCTAAGCGAAAGCAGTCCGATTCCTTAGTATCAGCTTCTCTCCAGAAGGTCTGGAGGCTTGCCGTATGCGCCTCGGCTTTGAGATGCACGGCATACCTCTTGCCCGGCTCGGTCGGGACCTGCCCCGAATCCCAGCCCGCGCACCACCAGTAATTCTTCGGCCCGCCGCAATCGACGTCCAGAACAATCGCCGCCGGCCCGACCTGCGGCCACTCATCGGGCGTCGCGTCGGTCCCCTTATGAATCGAAAGCACCATATTCTGTCCCAAAGGCCCCGCCCCATCGACGCCGTCGGTAGCCAGTTTGAAACCGATCCGCGTAATGCTCGTGCCTTTGGCGACGAACGTCTGGAAATAGTCGGTCGCCGGCTTCTCGTCCCAGGCCCCCTCATAGAAATCGGCGTAATCGAATACAGGAGTCAAGTCCCGATTGATGTCATCCCCGGCCTTGAGGACCTGGCCCGTCACAAACAGCGGTCTTACGAAACCTGCCGGCGCCGAGAAGAGGAAACTGTAAGTCCCCGCAGGCCCGGCCAGCCGATACCAGCCGGCCGGGTGCGTCTCCCACGTCCGAAACCCGATTGCCTGCCGATCCGGCCCCGCCGCGCTCCCAAAGCAATAAACCCCGCTCATAGGAACGGTCTCGCCGCTGCCCGGATACTGCGCAGCGAGCATCCTGCCGTGAAAAACAACCTCACCCGGCGCACAGGCAGATAGAATTAACTGGAAAGTCAGACCAAAAGCGGTAAGTAACGATTTCACACTATACCTCGTTGATAGACACATCGCCGTTCTCCTGACCGATTTTCGCCTCCTCAATGATTCACTTTTTCATAACAAAAGGACTTCTTCGGGAGCAAGCCAGATTCTTCCCGTGCTCACCTGCGACACTCTTCTATTTTTGTCTCTTTTCCAAGCCGTTAATCAGGCCGGAAATCATCTTGGAAATAACTTCAAGCTCATTAAGCAAGTCGGATAGTTTAACATCCGGGATAAATTGCTTCCGTTTTGCAATTTCCAACAGGGGGACACATTCCTGCACACTACCACGAGCTATTATAAAGAAATTTCGTCTATCCCCTTTTGTAAATCTCCCATTGCCTTCAGCGATATTGGTCGCTATCGATAAAGATGCTCTGTTAAGCTGGTCCGTCAGAAAATAATATCCTTTGGGGAACTCATCGGTAAGATTTATGACTTTCTCGACTAAGTCTACGGATTTCTGATATACCTCGAGATTTTCAAACATAAAAGGCATTGTCAAATCCCTTTTTGAACAGTTGAGCAGTTGAACAGGTGACCGCATTTGAGCATTTATGCTCTTTCAACTGTTCACCTGTTCTGCGGCTCAAATGCTCCATTTTGACCGACGTTGTCGGTCAAAATACCCCCAAGGGGAGTCGAACCCCTGTTACCGGGTTGAGAACCCGGCGTCCTAGGCCACTAGACGATGGGGGCGATATTCGCATCTCGTCGTTCGTATTTCGCATCTCGTCTTCGCAGGAGAAACGACCCTGCCGACGCAATACGCATCACGCTTCACGAGACACGCGCCAGTAGCGGCGGTCGGATTCGAACCGACGACCCTGGGCTTATGAATCCCATGCTCTGACCAACTGAGCTACACCGCCGAAATTTCTAACTCGCTGTAAAATAACAACTTCCCTCGTGTGCTGTCAACCCTTTTTCGAGCTGAACCGGCATCGGCACCAAAACGCACCAATTTTTGGCGCAGGCTTTGTGCAGTCGCAACCCGTGCACGATGAACTTAATCATCCGCTACAGCAAGGTGAAATTCGTGGGTTGTGGCAAAGGTTGCGTGCCCTGCAAGGAAGAAAAACATAGGGATACGCTTCAGGCTGTCGAGCCAGGTGTTCTGCGACGATCCGGACGATTTCTTCTGTCAACGGAATAACTTATGCGATACCGTCGCGTTGACACAGTTGGAACACAAAGGGCTGCAAGCGTGGTCCTCACAACCGCATCATGCCGTATCTATTTGCAGAGAGGTCTATGGCTGCCTGAGTCTTCGGCAGGTTGCCAAGCCCCCAAGGACGAAAAATAAGAGCGTGCCGGGTTCGGGGACGGCGAGTTCCCTTATCTCTGCATCTGACAAAGCAACATCGTAAATACGAACCTCGTCGATGAGTCCGTCGAAGTGCCAATAAGCCCTACTGTCATATCCGATCCTCAAAGGATATGAGTCACCACTTATCAGGTCGGACAGAGTATTGGGCCGGGCATCACTCAATATCCCATTAAGATATATCTTAATTTCTGAAGAATCCCATGTTCCTGCAATGTGTTGCCACGTGTTTACCGCCAGTTCTCCTTCAGGTATTGAGGCATAAACGTAATCAGAACCATCGCCGACAGTGACAGCACGATTATACATTCCGAGAACGAGCCAGTAGTTTTCACTCTTGTTCCCGTCCCCTGGGCCGCCCCGCTTGTTAACAATTGACTGCTCATACAAGCTCCGTGGGTAAATCCAAGCTGAAATAGTACCGCTTGAATTCAAGTTAAGTTCATCGGCACTGGCGACCTCAACATAATCGGCCACGCCGTCGAAGTTCAGTGCCCCATCGATGATCCCATCGACCCATTCAGCCCCATGGACAATCCCATCATTATCTCCCGCTGAATCGAATGCCGTCGTTCCGCTCTGTTCGTCAAAACTCCAGGACGCAATCAGGGCCGCCTGGGTCACTGTAGGAATTGCAGCCAACAAGATCACCGCCATTCCCGCCACAAGAATTGATTTCTGTCTCATTTCTTTCTCCTCACAATAAAGGACTATCAGCACTTCCAAAACGTGATGCGTCAAAGTGCTCGCCAAAGGTGAACCGCTCGACTCCTGCAAACGGCTCAGAGCCTCATAAACCGATGCCATTCTACACCTGGCACGTAGAGTCTGTCAAGTGGTAAACATAGGATTTCAGAGTTTCCCGCGAGAAACCGCGTTTGGGGGCCGAAAACCAGCGTAAGGATGCCGACCAAGATCAAAAGATTCTATATTGTGCTTGCGCCAGGCTGACCGTCTTGGCCCCTATCTTGATGACCTTCTCTCTCAGCGTCCCAAGCCATTTACCTGGGCAATGCCAGCCACTTGAGAGGATTGCCGATTCTCTGCCGGTCCCCTATGGCTTGTTGTTTTTGGCTTTGGCCGCGATAACCATAAACGACCCAAGAAACCGAGGTTCCGAATACCCATTTTCGACCAACAGGCTTCTTATTTCGTCCTTAGTGTATAAATGCAAATGGAATTTGTTGTCGGTCCTTATGCCTTCTGTTGTCTCGTGAGTATTGGGAAACCACGAAGATAGTATTATCAGTCCGTTCTCGGCCAGGACCCTGTTTGCCTGTTGCAAAAGTTTTTCACCGTCACTGGACTGCAAGTGTTCGATCAATTCGAACCCTAAAATTACGTCAAATCTCCGGTTCAAATTTTCCAAATCAAGGGCCGAATGTTGGACGAAATTCAGTTTCTTGCCCTTCCAAGTCGATCTTGAAAAGTCGATTGCCTTTTTGTCAAGGTCGATAGCCAAAAGCTCGCGCGCATAGTCAGAAACCAAGAAGCTTCCCCATCCGAATCCGCATGCACAGTCAAGAACCACCTTATTTCTTAGGTACTTGATTGAGTACAAATATCTGCCGAGCATATACCTGTAATAGCCGCTTCGACGATATGGCACAAAACCCGGAAGGGCCTGTTCGGACTCCTGCGCAACGCCAACTGCTACGTCGCTTTCAGTCAAGCTGATGACACGTCTTATCTTTTTCTTCAAATTACCACCGAAGAGAGAGTAATAAGAATAGTGAAGCATGACGTAGTGCTTGTACAACTTGTTGATGATTCTGTCGATAAATCGGTGCATCGTCTGATTTCAGAAGTCGTCGCGATCGAGCGTTCCGATGCCTCCAGGAATGTTCTGAGAGTCGCGGATGCGGCGCTGGGGGTCCTTGCGGCGTATTGCATAGAGGAAACACGCAGTGACCGCGACTATGCTCAGGGAATGTATTAACAGTGTCGCCCAGAAAACGCCTATGTAGCCGAAACAGTCTATGAAGATGTAGTCAAGAACCACGTTCAGAAGCCCGCCTGCACCTGTTGCAACGGCTGTAATCTTGGCATAGCCGGCCGGGACTATGAAACCTTGATTCAGGCACGTGCCGAAGACCTTGAAAGGCAGCAATACAAGCAGGATATTCATTATCATGAGGAATTGAGCGGTGTGATGCTGGGGCAGAACGGTCTGCAAGGCTGGGGGGATGCCGAAATGGAGGCAGACGCCTAATACCAGGCCGATGCCGAGGCAGAAGGCGGCGTATTTCTTCAGCTTGCTTCTGATCTCGGCAAAGTCGTTTGCCGTTGCGTACTTGACGGTGTTCGGGGCGACAACCTGGCCGAGGATCGCGAACGGAATTATCAGCATCTGGAATATTCTGTTGACTATTTCGTAGTACCCGATTTCGACCACGTAGCCGAACTGCTTGAGTATCAGGATATCAACGCGCGTGTAAAGAAAGAATGCGACGCCGGCGATCCCAAGAACGATAGCGTACCTGGCCACCTCTGCGAAAATGCCTTTATCAAACCGGATTTTCAAGTTCCTCTGAAATGCAAACAGGGCGACCGCCATCAAAAAATACAGGATAATCTGCGACAGGATCGCTCCGATAAGGAGATAACGGCTTATCAAAAAGAATGAGGCCGCCAGCGAGAATCCGCCGACGATTATACTAATCAGCGCCAGCTTCTTGAACTGCTTGAGGCCCCTGTACATCCCGTCGGCAATGCTTGTCAGCGGCATTAAAAACAAGTACGGCAGCAGGCACAGGATATATCGGAAATTGTCTTTGAAGACCCTGCCGCCCAGCAGCACTATGACCGCCGATATGAACGTGCTTATCCCAATGCTGACTATCGAGATCGAGAAGAGTATGTTATTGAGTTTTTCCGATTGTCTAAAGTTGTATTCGGCGACATACCTGGAAACCGCCGTGGAAAAGCCGAAGTCGCAAATGATAATCAAGAGGCCGACCACCGCCATCAAATAGCTGAAGTCGCCGAAGCTCTCCGGCGACAAGAACTTGGCCGCAATGAAGAAGATCAGGCAGGGCACGCCCTGCTTGCCGACCATCTGCAGGGCCCGCCAGAGAAAATCCCGGCCCGTCCGCTTGTGCGTGTTGTACAGTTTTTTGAACATCTTAGAATCGCAGGATTTCGTATCGCAGCTTCCTGTAGAATCCATGCAGGGAGGGAAACTTCACGAAGAGCGATAACAGAATTTTATCGGCTTTGGGGCCGTCGCATCTTTTGTAATTGCCGAACGCCTGCCTGGCGGCCTCGATATCGCCGGCGGCAAGGGCAAAGACGATACTCTTTCTCAGGGCTTCCCGCTCCAATTGCTTTGCCGATACGCCCAGAAATCGCAAGAGACAATCCTCGTCGCTGAAATCGAGCTTGTCATAAGAGTCGCAGCCCGTTTCGAGCCTTTCATAATAGAACTTCAACGCCAGCTTGCCGGCGAGAACCTGCTTTCTTTTACCGCTCATAGAGATGCTTCTATTCGAGACCCTGTAATGCAGCAGGATGTCTCTTAGGTTGGCGAACCTCTTGTTCTTCGAGAGAAGATTCAAATAGAAATCATAATCCTGGGCCGTCTCAAAATGCTCTCTATAGAGAAGGCCCTGGTTTCTGAACATAATTGTGGGATGATACAGGGCCAGGCGGCCTCCGAACATATCCTGGACGATTTCTGGGTGCCGCGTATGCTTAACGGCGCTGTGCCGCACGACCCCGTCTTGATCGATGATATTGACGGCAGTACCTGCAAGAAAGATGTCATCATTATTTTCGAGGAATTGATGCTGCAAGGCCAACCTCTCAGGCAGAGCCACGTCGTCGGCGTCCATCCTTGCAATATATTTGCCCTCGGCAGCCTTTATCGCCTTGTTCAAAGATTTTGTCAGTCCGAGGTTCTCATTGTTTGTGATGATCCGAATTCTGTCGTCGGCGATTCTGTATTGCTCCAGCATATCTCCAATGTCACGTCGATCGGGATTGTCGTTGACGATAATGAGCTCAAAGTCCCCAAACGTTTGGTCCTGCACAGACTCGATGCTGCCTTTAAGCCAGTCCGGCGGCTCGTTATATACCGACATTAAAATCGAAATTGGCTTCATTCAGTTACTCTCAAAAGTCTGCAAGCCGGGACGCGCCCGCCTCAATTAGACTCCTCTGTTTGATTGTCGCCTGCACCGGAGCGGGCCGTCAAGGCCGAGAACAGCTCCTTATATCTCTTCACAATCTTTTCTATATCGTGCTTCTCTTCGGCGTATCTTCGCCCGTTCCTTCCGTAATCGCGAGCCTCCTGCGAGGCGGTGAGGAATTCAAATTGCTCCAAGAACTTGCGCCAGTCATCATCGGCGCAGAGCCCGCACTTATAGGTCGTCAGAAAACCGTCCGGGTTTATACTTAAAGATAGTATCGCAGCAGCGTGCTTGCACGCCTCGACGAAAGTGTTCGGGAAGCCCTCCGAATCGCTCGTATTCACGAACAGCTTCGCCCGCTGGTAGTGGCTTGCGGTCTCGTGAAACGGCACGCGATTGATAAATTTTAGGTTCTTAACCTTCTCCGCCCGCTGTGCCAGGGCCTGGAAATCATTATCGCCGGTGGCTCGCTGGCAAATCATGGTGAAATTCTCGTCGGGCATCTGCTCGGCAAGGTCGATGAAAAGTCCCGGCCTCTTGAGAGGCGTGCTCCTGCCGACCCAGAGCACAATGTCCCTTTGCCCCTGCGATAACGCGGGCAAGGGATGCGCGTTAGGTATGACAACGGCGGATATGCCGGTAGTCCTGCTTATTTCCGCCTTGTCGGTCTCGTTTTGCACGACTACAAGCGCCGCCTTGCGCAGCGACCACAAAAAAGCCCTGCCGCCAAGTGGATGCTGTTTCAAATACCATCCGTCGCACTCGCCCTTGCTCGCCGTGCGATACACAAAAATCCGCCTGTTCAGTTTACAAAACAGAGCAAGCAGAAAGCCCGCTGAAGAAGGGGCCTCGCGAAAATATATCTCGGCATCGGCTGCCCGCATTGCCCGCCAAACCTTGATCGCCCCGGTCAAAGGATTCTCTTTGAAATCCAGGCTCTTGATAATCCGCACGTCTTCAATCATCTCGGTTTTTTCCTGCCCGTAGTCGGCTGTGATGAAGCTGACCTCGAAATCCTTATCCCTGGCAAGCTCGCGCGAAAGAAAATACAAATCGACCTCCGCGCCGCCGAACACCTCTTTGACATCGGCGTTGAAAAGCGGATAAGCCTTGGGAGAGATGAAGCAGATCTTGATAGGTCGGTTCGCCGGCGTCATTTCACTTCGCAAATAGTGTAGAGGTATTTGCCGCTCTCTGTTCTGCTGATGCTCTCGACAAAATCAAAATCGACCCCGCAGCTTTGGCCCATCAGCATTTTGATCTTCGTGACTATATCGTCGATATCTTCTTTCGGCGGTTCGTACCCGCTGCGCAATTCGACCCGGATCAAAACATGGTCGAGAGCATCCTGGATCGCCTGGAATTTCTTGATCCAGTCCCTGAAGAAGAGGGCCTGGACGATGAAGTGCGAATGGACCAGCGAGCGGTCGGATTTCCTAAAATAGCCCAGAGTCCTGCCCATGACCTTTTTGAGCTGGAAGGTGTTTCTGCCACAGGCGCACTGATGGCCGCCGGGAACCGCAACGTCGCCGATATCATAGCGTATCAGGGGCATAGAGAAGTTGTGGAACGTTGTAACAACCACATTTCCCTCGCCTTGGTCAACGGCCTGTCCCTTATCATTCAGGATTTCAACGTGGTTCCACCAGGGGAACGTATGCAGCCCGCCTTGCTCTTTGCACTGGCAGGCCACCGCCCCGACTTCTCTGGACCCGTATTGATTATAGACTTTGCACCTCATTCCCGTTTCAATTCTCTCTTTGACTTCATCCGTAAGCGGGCCTATCGTCGAGATCACTATTTTCGGGGGATAAAAGTCCAGCCTGGTCCTCAGCAGGAAATTAGCCAGCTCGAACGCCGACTCCATATAGCTCCAATAGGCAACCGGCTTGTGGCGATTGTTCAGGGCAACAAGCTGCCTGATATGATCATCGTCGAATCGGTACGAGTTGAAGAACTTCCTGTTGTAGAGATAATTGATCATCCTGTCCTTAACGGTCAGATTGCCTTCAATTATATCCCTGTCCGAGCCCCAGAGCTTCATCTCGGCCTGGCCCAGCTCCTTGCCGAGCACGGCGTTGAAATATATCTTGGTCGCGATATTCCACTGGTCGTATTCTGCATCCTGGATGAACCTGACGGGCTCGCCCGTGCTGCCGCCGGACGTGTTCTCGTAAGGTTTTCTACTCTTGTAATCTTGCGAGAGCAGGTTCTGGCCTTGCTCTGTGATGATCTCTTTTGTCAATAGCGGGATTTTGGAGAAGTTCTCCAGCTTGACTTCGTTGCCGGAGACGACGTGGCAATCTCTCAGTATCCGGCGGTAGTAAGGGACATTTGTATATGCGTGCAGCAGAATGGTCGTTAGCTTGCGCTCGGTCAATGAACGGATTTCGTCCGCCCCGGCAAACTCCAAAGAGCCGATCTCTTTAAGAATCTTCGGAATTCTGCTGCCGCTCGCGGAGAGCAGGTACTTGATTATGGGTCTTCTCCAGTTCATGCGCGACGCCCAATATGCGAGTTCATCACGGCATTATAGCAGCTCAAATACTCCTCGGCTACCGACTTCCAACTGAACCGGTCTGCGCGAGTGCGTGCTGCCTTTGTCATTTGTTCGTATCGTTTTCTGTTCTCGGCCAGACTCCTAACCGCATCGGCAATCGCCCTCGCCCCGCCCTGCTCGACGACGGTTCCGTTATCGCCTATCAGCTCCCCGACCCCCTCGCATCGCGTGGTGACTATCGGCAGGCCGCACGCCATCGCTTCGAGCATCGCATTGCTCATTCCCTCCTGCATAGTCGCGCTGACGAGAATATCGCTTTGCCGGTAGAGCGCGGGCATCTGCTCCGCTTCGACCCTGCCGGCCATTTCAACAATCTCCCCCAGCCCCTTCTGCTCTATCATCTGCTGTAATCGCCCTTCCATCGCCCCGCCGCCTGCTATTGTCAAACGCACATCAAGCCCGTCATTATGCAGGATCTCAGCGGCCTCAATCAGCATCTCCACGCGCTTGGTCGCCGACAATCGGCCCACGGTCAGCAGTCTTATACTTTCGGCTTTCACTCCGCCCTGTGCAGGGCTGAACTTATCGAGGTCCACTCCGTTCGGAATTACGTCGATCGAGACTGACGGCAGGAACTCCAGCGCCCGGGCCCTTAGCCCTTCGCTGCAGGCGACAAGCACCGCGGCGTTCTTCCATATCCGCTTAAACACCGGCCCAAGAATCTTGTAGTCGAGCTGCAGCCGCACGTTTGAGCCGGGGACGTCCGAGCCGCGAAGAGAGATTATATAAGGCATCGCCCCTGCCCCGCGATCGCAAAGATAGCCCGTAGGAAAGCCGAAAAAAGCGTGAGTAAGGTCGTAGTTGTTCTCTCGAACCAGCCTGCGATAATGCCCCCGCGCCTTGATAAGCCACTCGATAACCTCGATTCGTCGCCACAAGTGAAGGCTCTTTTTGTGCAGGCCCACCTTATAGATAGTGATATTGTCCGAGAACTCTTCTGCAAAAAATCCCGGTTTCGCCGCCGAAGTCAGGACGTCCACTCTCAGATTATCCTTCCCGGCATACTCTTTGAGCAGATGCAAATTGGCATTGGCCGCCCCGCCCCCAATCGGCGGAAATTCATAGTTGAGCATTAGAACGTTCAATTTTTAGCCTTTCCGGCTCTTTTCGTGTCTTAGAAAGTGTATGAGAGGCCGTGCCACTTCTCACACACTTTGTTCGTGTCTTAGTGGCTATCCATCAGGAACAACAGCCTTCTGCAAACGGAATATATTCACGTAGCCCCTCTTGGCGCGGACCTGCGTAACGAACTTGTATGGCCCGTTATCTTTTGGTTCGCGCAGTTGCGCTATATTCTTATCAAGCCCTATCCTCCGATAAGCGGCGTGGTCCCCGAATCCTTCTCTCGTGGCCCATACGACGTAGGTCAAGTCCTGTTCGCGGCAAGCCTTGACAAATTCTGCAGGATTCTCCGCCTTCGGCAGGCCGAAGATGTCCTCATCGCGGTCCGGCGCGAACATCCTGACGACGGCGGACATATAGAGCCCCATTTTCTCTCCGGGCTTTGTATTGTCGGCGTACCAGGCGGCCAGGTTCTTGAACTCCGCCTCCTTTTGCCCGTCGTTCACCAGCGGAACCAGCCGGAATTGATTCGACACGATAAGCATCGCCGCCACCGCAAATATCGCAAGCTCGCGGGCAAGGCCCTTGACCCTGTAGATATAGAGTCGAACAGCAAAAAAGGCCGCTATCAACGCGATGGCAGCGTAAGGTACCGAAGCCGACGGCGGGCTGATTGATGAAACCTTCGATAGATAGGGAAATAGAACAATCAGCCAAATAAGCGATATTATCGTTATAAGCGCCTGCAGGCCGAGAACGATTGCACGCGGCAGACGCCCCCTGCCGTCGATCAGACTCCATATACTCTGCACGCCGAACCAGAACAGCAGCAGCGCAATCCAGAAGATCGTCGTGTGGAATCTCTGCAGCGGATACGGATACGAGGCGTGAAGTAGAAAGTAAGGGATAAAGAATATCAGCAGCGCGATTATCTTCAAGTTGCGTTTGACAAGACCATAAAGAACGCCGAAACCGGCGCCGATTGCGGCGACAACCTTGCTCATCGTATAGAGCGCCTCTATCGACCGCACGTCCTCAGCCGTGGGCGCGATGAGCCTGAAGGTGGTCTTGATGTCCGTGGCCGAGGTAAGCAACGGCCGAAATCCGACCTGCCAAAGAAGCCTCAGATGAAGCCCTATCCCCGTCCTGTCGGCGACGGATTCCTTGAAACTCTTTTCATACCCCTTGCCCCACACGTTGAAATAGTGTGTTGTATTCGGGCTCCAGGTCAGGTAAGTGCCGAGCAGCCAGAGGCCCAGCGGTATGCACGCAAGGGCTGAATAGACCAAAGCGTTGACCCGCCGGCGGTTATCTTTAGCCTCGGCCATATCCAGCACAAACGCCGCCGCAATCAGCGCAGCGCCTTCATAGCGAACCATCGTGGTTATCGACGCGGCCAGATAGCACCATTTCGAGCGCCGGAACATCAGGTAGAAGGTCAGCAGTATGAAGAACATGTACGTCGTTTCGACGATAGGTTCGGTCATCAGATAGACGACCCACGGATTGAGTATCGCCAGAACAGCGAGCCAAAGCCCCGCCTTGCCCACAATCTGTTTTGCGACGAGGTACATAAGAACAAGGTTGAAGGGGTGAATTATCGCATTGAGCAGCCAGCCCGCCTGCAAGTTCGGGTCGTGCCCGCCGACGATGTATGAAAGTCCCACCTGGAGCATCCCGAGGACGGGCGCCTGCATGAATCGTACCGGCAGCCGAAACGACAGAATGTCACGACCTACCTGGTAGAGCGCCGGAAAATCGGAGATAGGAACCGCCGTATGCCCGAAGTACAGGATCGACTGGTAAACCCCGAAAAGGAACAGAGCAACTAAGAAAACAACCTCGCAGTATCTATCGAGCTTGAGCTGCAGGCCGCTCTTGATCTCCATAGCAGGCTCAGCCCTTAGCGTTTTGTAGCCGCGCCTGGCACCCGTTACATTCGATCTCTTAGACTTCCGCTTGCTCATACTGCCCGTTCGGCTTTGCTCAGTGCAAGCCTTTCGCATAAATGACCTATATACTCTTATCCTATTGTCAAAACCGTGGCTACATTAAAACCTGACGCCCAACCGGCCAGTTTGAACAGTATCCACAAACATTCACGCCTTCCCAATATAGCCCAAATCCGCGTCTTTGTGAAGCATGCTCCTTGTGTAGCCCGCCTTTTAGAGAGTGTGTGAAAAGCCCTTTCTTTGTGGCATGGGCATCTTGCCCATGCGTCGCAGGGCCATCCCCTCGACTATGCTCGGCACAGGCCTGGCCCTGCAATTGGCCTTTTGCCTACGGGCGAGCTACGTCATCAAACGCACGGCCAAGATGGCCGTGCCACTTCTCACACACGCTCTAAGATATAGCCGCCTGCTTCGCCGGGTCATTCCGGCCTTGAGCCGGAATCCAGAAAGCTTAACTGGCGTCCCGCCGAAAGAGAACAATGCAGATTTTTTGCTGATTGTATCTCTTGTGTCTGCAAAGGGTTAGGCAAAAATCGGCCATAAGTCCTATAATTGCCGCAATATTTTGCTTGACAGCTACCCCCCCCCCCCCCCCTTAAAAAAACAA
>JAFGTU010000280.1 GCA_016933985.1 Sedimentisphaerales bacterium
AGCTCGACCTCGTCGCAGCGGAGCTTCTGGATGTGCTGGCCGCGAACGCTCATCGGCGATTGGGTGAGCACCTCGACGGCCGAGCCGTTGGCGAATCGGCACTTGGCCTTCAGCGCCGGGCCTGCGAGGAATTGGTCGAAGCCGCGGCGCAAAAAGGCGGTTAAGTATTCGTACATCCGGAACGACTGCTCGCCTGAGCCGCCGAGGATTCTCACCTGGCATCTTGGCTTGAAGATGCAGTCGAGCAGGGTGGCGACGGCGGCGAGCTCGGTCTTTCCGCCAGCACGATTGGCCCAGACTATGCAGTCGGCATTGAGCCTTGGGATTTCAGATTTCAGATTTGAGATTCCAGATTTGGCGTGTGGGATTCCGCCCTGCGACTTCTGCTCTTGCGTGAAGTCGGCGGCGAAGGTGTGCCAGAGGTAATCCATCGGCGAGTTGTGGTCCGGGCAGATTCGCTTGTCGGGAATGCCGATGCCGAGGAAGGCCTTGACGTAGTTCTTGAGGCTGCGTCGTGACGTCGGCCGGGCCCGCATCAGAGAGCGGTAAATGCGTGCGATCTGCTCGCGGACACTGCCGATTTCGGCCTTGGGCGTTGGGGATAGTGATTCGTTCATGGTGGTTCTCCTTTTTTAGAAGATTGAGTAAGTGTTGATTTTCGATACGGGTAATACGTTTTTTAATTAATGCTCGTGCACTCTTTGTCATCCCGAGTGCAACGAGGGATCTGGGTCTTCAAGCGACGGAACGCTGCATAGTCGATTGATTCGCCTGCTGCTGGTCCAGATTCTTCGCCTACGGCTCAGAATGACAATTTGCGGCTGCCTGAGAAATTCTTAGAATCCGTATAATTAGGACGATTCCGGCCTGGAAGCGGGAAATTTTGGCGATTTTTCGCTTGACATTGGCCTGTGTGGGTTTGTACACTGAGTTATATTGAATATCTGGCCGCTCTGCGGCTGTTGTGAGCGGCGGAAACTAATGAGGTGTGAGAATAATGGAGAAGCGGCTATGAAACTCTTCAAAATGCAAATCCTATTGACCGTGGCTGTCCTTTGCGCAGCCGGAACAGCACATGCCAACTGGGTCACACTGGATTATCCGGGGGCGACAGGTACCTGGGCAAGGGGAATTGACGCCGGAAAGATCGTTGGTGGTTACGGCTCTTCTGGGTTTCTCTACGACGGAGGCACCTGGACCACAGTGGCTGTCCCCCCAGACCGCACGGAACTGGTGGCGATTGATGGGGGCAGCATCCTGGGGATATCTACATGGATACCTGGGGGTGGAGCAATAGGCGTAGGGAGGAGGTATTTCTTGGTCGAGGGTGGATTCACCCCCCCCCCGACTTACCCACCCCAAACGGTTCCGAAGTCGGAGGTATCTGCGGTGACAACATTGTCGGCGCTTACGGGGACAATCCAAGTCACGGCTTTTTCTATGATGGCACTACTTTGACCACTCTTGATTTCCCAGGTGCTGAGGAAACCTCTGCGCACGGTATCGACGGCGGCAAGATTGTGGGCTCCTACTGGGATTCCGACTGGAACGGCCACGGGTTCCTATATGATGGCTCGACCTGGATGACTCTTGATTTCCCGGATGCTGAATGGACCATCGCAGGCGATATCGACGGTGACAGTATTGTGGGGATATATAGGGATTCCGACCGGAACGTCCACGGATTCCTATATGATGGCTCGACCTGGATGACCCTTGACTTCCCGGATGCTGAGTGGACCCGTGCGTATGGAATTGACGGTGCCAAGATTGTCGGTTCCTACGAAGACGCTTCAGGGACCCACGGTTTCATCTACACGATCCCCGAGCCGGCCACGCTCCTACTGCTCGGGCTTGGCGGGATTGGATTGCTGAGGAGGCGGCGCGGGAGTTGCAGGCGGTGTAATGGGTCAGTTTCGGGTGGTTTTTGAACAAGACACGGGCTGAAAGCCCGTGCGACGCACGGCCAAGATGGCCGTGCCACAGGTCTCACCACCCGTAACTGACGGGTTACCAGGCGGTAGATTTTTTTCTTGCATTGGTTCGACGGTTTTGGTATATTGAGTATTGGTGGGCTGGGGATTTCCCTCCTCTCTCCCTCCGCACCCCGGCCCACTTTTTGTTTTGCCGGTTTATGTGCGTAAATTCGTTGAGTTCCTGCAGATAACCTCTTTGGATTTAGCGCTTTGTGGGCAACAGCGGATTACACCTGGATTCCGTAAGCGCTTATGGCCATCCCCCTTAGGGGAGGCTGCCACCCGGCGCTGTGACCCAGGGGACAAGTGGACTGTTCAGAATAGACCCCTTCCCTCTTCGCCAAGGCTACGGCGGACAGGCCGCTCGTGGCGACAATGGGAGCGTGCTCGGGGTGACGGTAGATGGTATGTTCTTGGGGTAACAAGAGCCGAAAGCAGATCTCGTAGGGTGTGCAGCTCGTCTGCACATGCGGTAGGGCTCCCATTTTAAGTGGCGACAGCGTGACAATTCTTTCCGCGTGTGCAAAATGAATTCTGCACACCCTACCGAATTAGGATGTGTTTTTCCGCGCCGGGTTTCAGGGTGATTTGGATGCCTTCGGTTAGGGCTTTGCCCATGACGGTTTTTCGTGTGCCGGCCGACAGGTCGATGGTCTCGAAGCGTTTTTCGGGGTGGGCGGTGAACCATTCTGGGAACTGGTTTATCCGGGGCCAGTCGATAGGCATGTTCATGATAGTCTTGTGGCGCGGGGCGTCGAAGATTAGCTTGCCGGTCCAATCTTTATCGGCGCGGAGGGTAATCTTCAGGGCATCGGGCTCCCGGACTGCGCCGAAGATTATGTCCTCTCGCCAGGGGCGAATTGTCAGGCCCTTTGTCTTCCACAGGCAGTACATGATTGTGGTGCGGGCGAAGTTGCCGTCGCCGTGCCAGCCCTCGATAACGCCGTCTTCTTTTTGCATTGCCCACATGACCTTTGTTTCGCTGTCGATCCACTGTGCGGCCGAGGCGACGGGCTGGCGGTTGTAGAGGTTGAGGGCCGATTCGATGGAGTCGGCGTAGCCGTCGGAGCTGCTGCCTTCCCAGTTATAACTTCTGTAATGGTCGTTGAGATTTTCGAGGGCCTTTATAGCGGCGAGGCGATAGGCGTCGGTTTTGTCGATGAGATAGACGGTGTAGAAGCCGTTGAGGTTATAGCCCCAGGTGTCGGCCAGGGCGGCGTCGTGGTCGGCGGTTTTCGGATTGATCCAGTTGTAGAACAGGCCGTGCTCATTGCGTCCGACCTCGAGGACGCGGTCGAGCATTTCGTGAATCGGCTGCTCATAAGCCTTTTTCTTTTCGGGTTCTGCGAAGCTGACTGCGGCGTACAGCTCGCACAGGCCGGAGAGGATCTCGCAGCCGTGGTCTCGCAGGCGGAGCCAGTCTTCGTCGCGGGTCGGGTGGTGATTATCAAGCAGGTAGAAGTCGCCGAGGCGGATGGCCCAGTCGAGGTATTTGCGTTCGCCGGTCATGAAGTAGATGCGCGAGAGGGTCTGGAGCATCTCGCCGTTTACTTCCTGGCTGGTCGATGGTATGCAGCCGAAGGGCGTCTCGACGGGGGCGTGGTTCCATATATCGTCGAGGATGGCGATCATGCGGTCTGCCCAGGGGCTTGGGCCGAGCCATTCGGTCAGCGGGAGCAGGCCGTCCTTGACGTACTCCGACGAGCCGAAGATGACGGCGTCGAGGTTCGGCTGGTCGTCCTTGAAGTCGGCCTTCGAGAAAGAATACGTATCGGGCATCGCACCTACGCGGGATGTGATTTTAGTTTCGGTACGGAGCATGTCGAGCATTCGGCCATCGAACATTTCACGGTCGGTAATCGTGCAGGTCAGGACCATGAAGGGGTAATTATCCGCGGCGGAGTCCTGGGCGTTCCATATATCCTTGTCGCGGGTGATGTTCCTGGGGATGAGGCCCGTCTTGGGGTCGGCGTGGGCGAGCCAGCCGGCGACGAATTTGCGACAGCGGTGGAAACCATCGTTGGCGAGTTTACCGTTTTCGAGGGCCTGGTCGAAGGCCGGGTCGTCTTTAACGATTGGCTTGCCGATGCCTTTTTTTGCGAGTTGCTTTAGCTCGTCGAGGTGACTCTCATAGACACCTCGCGGCGTGGTGTCGTGCTTCTTGCAGAGCGAGGCGGCCATTCCGACGACCTCTCCCATCATCCCGCAGGTCCGCATCACGCGAACGGTTCCGAGGGCGACGTGAGTCACGCTGATATCGCGTCCGGCCATGAAGAGGTTCTCGATGTTGCGGGAATAAAAGCAGCGATAGGGAACCGGATAGGGCTTGATGGGCGTGAATTTTGCGATTGTTCGGAATTCCTCGCCGGGGAAGTATTTGGAGTTCTGCGGGTCTGGGTAGTGCAGGTCGATTGTCCAGGTGGTTGTGACCATTGCGTCGGGGAATTGCTTTCTGCCAAGGATGTCCTGCTCCCGGAGGATGACGTCTCCGAGCAGCCTGCGCGACTCGCGCTTACCGGCGATGCAGGCCACCCATTCGAGCTTGCGGTCGGCGTAGTCGGATGTCTTGCTGCTCTTGTTCTTGAGGTATGCCCAGTTGCCGAAGGCTGCACGCAGGGCATAATCGCGGATGACTTCGGCTTGGGTAATCTGGTCACGATTTAGGCCGGTCTCCCAGTTCCAGTCGCCGCGGGTAAGGTAATTGCAGGTCTTTTCGTCGAATTGCAGCGCCCAGGGGCAATCAGGGAAGCTCGCGGCGCGGTCGGCTGGGCTGGAATACCATTGGACGGATGAGCCCATCGTCATTTTATCCGGCTTCTCCGGCGCGAGTGATTCGCCGGTCTCGGCCTTGCCCTCGCGTCCCATGCGAAAGTCGGCGCCGGCCAGAAAGCCCAAGGTCCCGTCGCCGGTGCAGTCGGCGAAGAGTTTGCCTGTGAATCGCAGTTCTTTGGAATTGCGAATGTGCTTGCCGAGGACGGCGGTTATTCGGCCGGCTTCGGTCTCGGCCTTGAAGACGTGCGTGTTGAGGAACAGGTGCAAGTTCTTCTCGGCTTGGACGACGCGGAGCTTTTTGGCGTCGTCGTAGTAGAGGGCCGGACGGGCGTTGCCCTGAAAGCCGCCGTCGAGCTCCTTGACGACGTCGCCGAGGGCCGGGTACGGCGGCAGGTTGATCTGGCCATTGAGGTGCACTCTCACTTCGGAAGAATTGTTGCCGCCGAGGACGGGGCGATTCTGGATGAGCGCTACCTTGCAGCCGAGCCTCGCAGCCGATATGGCCGAGCAGGTCCCCGCCATTCCGCCGCCGACTACGACAAGGTCGAATTGTCCTTCGTCCTCCGGCTCGTCGCCCAGGCCGAGCAT
>JAFGTU010000281.1 GCA_016933985.1 Sedimentisphaerales bacterium
CATCGAACTAATTGATGCGGAGTTCAACAATTCTTAGGGGAACAGCCTTTATGAGGCAATTGTACCGAATCGGTCCTGCGCATGCAATGCTCCCGGGCAGCCGCTCGTAGTCCCATAAAAGCCGCGGACGTGCGGAGCCGCCAGCCGGACAAGGCGGATAGAAGTTTTTTTTCTTTTTGCCCGCTTGCAAAGAACTTCCGATCTGCTATAATAGTAATTAGTAATGATTGTGGGCTGGGGTTATTTCCTCTCCTCTCTCCCTCCGCGCCTCAGCCCACTTTCTTTTTCTCCCAGTTTTTCAAGGCTTCGAGGTTGTTGCGCAGATTTTCTTCCCGGCCTGGTTCGGGCTTGTGGGGGGGGTGCGCGAAGGGTTTGGATTGCGGGGCCGGGATGCCCTCTAATATGTTTGTCGGCGGGGAGGGCAGGCCGACAATGCTGAAGTGCTTTCAGAATCGGTTGCCCTGTTGCACGCAGACAGATCGCGCAGGCTCGGCAAACGTTAATCGAGCGGACCGAGCTCGAGGAAGCGATGCGATCAGCGTCCTCTAAGCCAAAGTCGGGCGAACCGGGCAAAATCCGACAGGGTGACATCACCGACGTGGTCGAGGTCCGCGCCGGAGCAGAAATTATTTGATTCGGCGCAGCCGGCATGGAGCCAGGAATCGGACCACTGTTGCAGCTCGGTCATATCCGTGGAGCAATCGTTGGTGAGCGGATTTGGGTTCGGGTCGCACCTGAACTCGGTAGTCAGGGGATTATTGGCTTCGATCAACGTCAAATAAGTGCAATAGGCGGGCGTGTTTAGGGGATTGTCGTCCAGACAGAGAAGCTCCAGATGTGTGAATAATGCGATTGGAAAGATGTCGCTTATTTCGTTGCTTCCCAAATCCAGCTCTATCAGATTGGCCAGTGACATCAGGGGAACAATGTCAACGACGTTATTGTTGTACAGCCACAAATATTCAAGGCCGGTCAGCGCGCCAAGTGCGGTGATGTCGCCGACGTTGTTTTCGTCGAGGTCGAGCTCGGTCAGATTCGTCAGGATCGCCAGAGCCGAAATATCATTGACCTGATTATGGTACAGCCATAAGGTTTGCAGATTTCCAAGCGAGGCGAGTGCGGAGATTTCTCCGATAGCATTTTCATCCAGACTGAGAATTTTGAGGTTCGTTAATCCAGACAATTGAGAGATATCGCTGATGAAGTTGTTGTCCAGGTAGAGCCATTTCAAATCGGCACATCCGGATATTGGCGCGATGTCGGCGATCCAGTTGGATCCAAGGTCGAGGTATGCGAGATTTACGGCGTACTCGAGGCCGCCAAGATTGACGATTTCGCACGCAAAGCCGTCAAGATAGACCAAATCAAGCATATCCGTCGGCGTTGGGTGCGGGCCGAGCTGGCTTTCCACGATGTCTTCGAGATAAGGATCGGTAAAAAAGACGGGGTCCTCGGCTTTTGTCCGGGCGGACATGGAAATGATCAGGGCGACAATTAAGATTGCGTTTCTTTTCATCTTCTTGCCTCTCATAAGGCTCGGCGGGCCTGGGAATGAACAAGGCGGCCGACATCTGCCGGCCGCCTTGCATCGATAATGTGGTTGATTATGAATCGCCTTGACCGTGCCGCTGGGCGTCGCGGCACTCCTGAAGCGCCGCAAGCTGCTCATCCGTCAAGAGTGACATCATGTCCTCGTAAAGCTGGTCCAAGATGGCACGAACTTCCTCTTGGCCCTGGGCATCTTCGAGGGCTGCTATAGCTGCTTCACGGAGTGCTTGCATTGCGGCTATCTGCTCTTCGGTCAGGCCGATATTCTCCATACAATTGAGACGGAGCCGAGGCCGAATACATTCCCTGTAGGCGGCAAGCTGCTCGGGCGTCAGGACCTCTTCTATCGCCTGCTGCATTTGCTCGAAAATATCGGAGGCATTGACGGGACATTCGGCTTCTCTGATCGCCTCCAAAGCGGCCTGGCGAATTGCGTCCATTTGGGCTATTTGGTCCTCGGTCAGGTCGAGCTGGTCCATGCAGTTGCCGTTTCTGTACCTGTTTCTGTTGTGTTGGCGACATTCTTCGAGTGCATCAAGCTGTTCATCTGTAAAGACGGCCAGCAAGTCCAATCGCAATTGGGCGATGATGTCTCGGGCCTGTGTCGGCGATTCGGCTTCTCTGATGGCCTGCATAGCGGCCTGGCGAATGGCCTCAATTGCGTCGAGCTGGTCCTGGGTGAGGCCGATCTGGTCTATGCAGTTGGCGCCGTTGGATGCTCGGGGCGGCTCGGAGGGCCTCTGGCCTCGTCTGTCTCTTGCAACGGCTACTCCCAGGGCCAGGCTCAAGGCCAGCACTGCCAGTAGTATCTTGTGCTTCTTCATGATTTTGTTCCTTCCATTGAAATAAGGTTTAATAATACGGGCTGCGATTGCTTTCGCACGATGCGTCTGCTTTTGACAGGTTTTCGCAGCAACATTCAAAAAGCTATAAGAAAGACCGGCGAAATCGCAGGATGTAACGCTTTTTTTGAATTTTCTAAAAGGCGTTCTGAGAGAATGAGAATGTGGATGGGTCGTCAACGGCGCAGAAACGAAGCGGAATCTTGGATATTCCTGAGAAAGCAGGCGGGAATTTCGGGGCGGGATTGCGGTTTGATTGGCGCCGGCTTGACGATTCTCTGTAAATAACTTCGCTCCGGTCCGCAATCGGAGTAAGAGGCTCTAACAAGACCGGCCTTCAAAAAAAGGGAATCGCTTCGCGAAACTGGTCGAATAGATTCCTCGACTTCGCTCGGAATGACAGACCGAGTTTTGTTAGAGTGCCTAAATCAAGGGGAGGAAAAGTAAACTACTACCGCCTTTGGGGCGATAGTAGTTTACTTCACTGCGTTACTTCATTCAGTATGAAGAATTCCTGCGTTTTCGAATAAGCGTCAATCCACCGAGGCAAAGCAAGGACAGTGTAGCCGGCTCAGGGACAACGGAAATATCGTCGTAATAGACCGGCGATGCACCGTTGGCGAATAAGTCAATGCATTGAAACGTGCCGTTCCAGGTGTCGTCCCACTGGTGGCTGGACAACAGGGTGCCGTCGTAGTACTCATCGACGGTGTTCCCAACCAGATCGATAACGCACTTCAACTCGACCCACTCACCCCATATAATAGGCAATGATGCGCCGCCGCCGAAATCTGAAACGATCTGTCCCGCGTCCAAGTCGCAATTCAACTGCACAGACCAGTCGTAGGGACCACCGTCGTCGTACTGGTTCAGCAGGATCAAAAAGCTCTGACCGTGGCTGCCGTCGGGAATGTACTGCATGGCCGAGAATTCCAGATTCCCGC
>JAFGTU010000282.1 GCA_016933985.1 Sedimentisphaerales bacterium
AGCTCGGCTTGTACCCGAGATTCGGCTCCTCGAAGCGGGCGGTGTTCCAGGCGCCCTCGACGGAATCAATCTTGTACATGCCGGTATATTGATTCTGCTCGTACCGCACTTCGTCGAAGATGAAGAACTCCGGTTCCGGGCCGATATAGCATACATCGGCGATGCCGGTCTTCTTCAAATAGGCCCCCCCCTTGCGGGCGACGTGCCGCGGGTCGCGCGTGTAATCTTCTTTTGTGACGGGGTCAACAATGTTTGCGATTACACTGACGGTCGGCTCTTTGAAGAATGGGTCGATGACACCCGTGGCCGGATCAGGCACGGCCAGCATATCGGAGACGTGTATTCCCTGCCAGCCGCGAATGGATGAGCCGTCGAAGCCGACGCCATCGACAAACGTGCCTTCGTCCCACGTCTCAACCGGGTAGGAGCAGTGCTGCCAGGTGCCCAGCAGGTCCACGAACTTGAGGTCCACCATTTCCGCGTTGTGCTTCTTCGCGAATTCAAAAAAATCTTTCGGAGTCATTTTTTGTTCCCTTTCAAAATTCACATTGAGTTGGTTTCTGTTAGATTTCTGCTTGCCGATATTTTCTGCGTCTTGAAAAACACCGAAATTGCCTAAGCACGTATCGGGAGCTAATTGCCCTACTGTAACTTAGCAACGATAGTGCCATGCACCCAAAAAATCCCACTTATTTTCATAATCATCTGCCATAGCTCAACTTACGAATACAACATCCCCGTCTGGGTGAGCGGACAACAACTACGATTATGTACTTTTTATTCTTGGACATACATTTTTGTCGTCACCTTAATTATGCCTTTCTCCAAGCGGGTCCATGCTGTCGAGCGAAAACCCGCTTGGAGCGCCCAGGCAACCGGTCACAGAAGACGATGGGCGGCCGTCATCTCGGCCATGTTGGCCGCAATCAGCCAATAGCTTCATTGCCTCGCTGGCCGGTCCGGATCCTCACACATTCGGGAAGATCAAGAATGAATATCTTCCCGTCGCCGATGTTGCCTGTCTTCGCGCCGGCACAGATTGCATCCACGGTCTTCTGAACAAAACCTTCGTTGACGGCGATCTCGAGTCTCACTTTCTTGAGGAGGTTCACTTCGAACTTTATGCCTCGGTAGCTTTCTTCGTAGCCATGCTGTTCGCCGCAGCCCAGGGCGTTGGTAACGGACATCTTACATACCTCTGCTTCATAAAGGGCCTTCTTGACATCCTGCAGCTTGTGTGGCTGAATGTATGCGATTACAAGTTTCACTTATCAACTCCTGACAAATATTCGGTTAGCTCGTGCAGAAGATTTGGAAGCCGCCATAGGCCTCCATTCCATGCTCGCCGATATCGAGTCCCCGCAGCTCTTCTTCGCGGCTTACTCTGAGTCCGATGGTCGCGTCGATGAGCTTGAAGACAATTCCCATGCCTATTACGACAAATGCGATTGTAGCGACGCTTCCCAGAACCTGGACGCCAAGCTGCGTCGGGTTTCCGCTGTATATGAAGCCCTCGTTTGCAAGGCCAAGCGTCTTCCTTCCGAATATGCCCACCGCCAGCGTTCCCCAGATGCCGCACATACCGTGCACAGGCACAGCACCGACCGGATCGTCGATATGGAGGTAATCGAGCAACTCAACGCCTCGTATGACAATGTATCCGGAGACGATTCCGATTACTATGGCGGCCCACGGCTCGACGAACGCGCACGGTGCCGTAATGCCGACGAGCCCTGCAAGCGCCCCGTTCATCGCCATCGAAAGATCGGGCTTGCCGAATCTCTTCCAAACCGTCAGCATTGCGGCAATCCCCCCCAGGGCCGCCGCCAGATTCGTGTTAATCGCTACTCTTGCAATCGCAAAGCCGTCGGTCACGCCCAGCGTCGAGCCGGCGTTGAATCCGAACCACCCGAACCAGAGGATGAAGACACCGAGCGACGCAAGCGGGATACTGTGTCCGGCAAGCACCTTTGGCTTGCCGTCAGGCCCGTATTTGCCCTCTCTGGGACTGAGCATTATGGTCCCCACAAGCGCCGCGAAGCCGCCCACCGTATGCACGACGGTGGAGCCGGCGAAATCGGCGAAGCCAAAATTCTTGGCGAGCCAGCCGCCGCCCCATATCCAGTGACCCACAATCGGGTAAATGAATGCCGAGATAATAAACGAGTAGATCAAATAAGCGGGGAACCTCATGCGCTCGGCCATTCCACCGGCCACGATTGTTGCGGCAGCCCCGCAGAATGCCGCCTGGAACAGCCAGAATGCGTAGAGCGGCAGGCCGCTGGCGGTCTCGTCAAGCCCGAAAAGACACCAGCCCTTCGTCCCGAACAGACCGTTGCCGTCCCCGAACATCAACGCATAGCCTACGATGAAGAATCCCAGCGAGGCCATGCAGAAGTCGAGAAAGTTCTTGGTGAGGATATTGCACGTGTTCTTTGCCCTGATAAACCCGGCCTCGACCATTCCGAATCCCGCCTGCATGAAGAAGACCAGAAAAGCCGCAATAAGCACCCAAACAGTGTCGAGCCCTTGCTTGAGGGCAAGCGTGTCTATCACATTGGATAGAGAGCTCCCCGCTTCAATCTCGGCCGAGAATACGCGGCCGCTGAGAACCGTCATTGTGAAAAACGCAACTGCGATAAGAATGATTCTTCTCTTTAGTCTGCTCATGATTCTGATGCCTCTCTTCTAAAACTCTTTTACAAAACCAATGCCGGCGTAGAAGTAGTCGCCGGCTGTATCGTATGTATCGGTAGCGCGGATATCGTCGCTGAGCAACGTCACGTAGTTCAGGCTCGGGACCACCGTCCAGCCAGCCACGTCGAAGGGGAATGACGCCGAAAACGTCAGATCGTTGAGCTTACTCTGATCCGTGCCCCAGTAGTACTTGTTGTAGGACCCGCTGCCCCAGCCGAGGCTTGCGCCTAATTCCATTCCTACGGGGGTATCGACACCCAACTCGGCGATCTTCTCGATGCTGTGCGAAAATGCCAGAGAAACGTAGGAGCCTTCGGCCTCGTCGATGTCATGGTAAATTGTCAGCGACGGGTTCAACGCCAGGTCAAAACTGAATCCCAAATAGGCTTCCGTCGTATCCTTGACCAAGGTACCGGGGAAGTCATAGTAAATCAAGCCGATAGAATACCCCAAACCCTCTACACCAGGCACTGCGCCGGAGTAATCCAGAGAATAATCGAGCTCTGAGAAATCGCCGCTGTTGCCGTTGATGTTTGTGAACTCGAGGTTGCCCCAGACCGATGCAGTTACGTTCTTATGGCTGATACTAATGCTCGGCTGAAAAACCGGATCGTCATCCAGATTCTGGCCGCGCCATATATACTTGCTGAAAAAATCCGCGGCCAGTTCGAAGTCCGTGCCGTTGTCGGCCCTTACTGCTTTGCCGCCCCCAAGCACCACGATGCCCAGAGCGACTACCATGCATCTGAACCTGTTCATTGCAGACAATCTCCTTACTCTTGCCCGAAATCCGGCCTACTCTACTTTGTTATCGTTGCGACCAGCCACATGACGGGTCGATTCCTGATTTCCTAACGCAACTCGCGTGCCAGAAATGCTCATATTCTTATAAGTACTTATATAACAAGAAGATACGTTCCACATAGCAACTGCGGCGATAAACACTTGTGCGACATTTATGTACTGTCGTATGTCTAAAACACATATTTGTCTTTCCGCTGGCTGAGTGATTCAGATCTGGTCTCCACAACCGGAACAAACCGCTGATGGATTGTAACATCTTGTTAAAGCTGAATTTATGGTAACTACCGGTTGTGGGCGGCATAATCCAGCCACGGATATGTAATGATTTGTTGACAATATGACAATTATGTAGTATTATCTCAGCGATGTAGCAAAATTTGAAGGAATTGAATTGTTATGGTTAAAAAGAATCGCAACGTGAAGGAGCGGCCGGGCAAAGCGGGCGGATCGGCAGAGTCATCGCGTCATGTGCAGGAGTTGAAGACGCTCTACAGGATAAGCCAGATACTCGCCGCGGGTGTGCGGCAGAGACAGGCGCTTGCCGAGGTGATGGATGCACTGGATAATGATTTGGGTATGAACAGGGGGACGGTGACGCTCTTGGGGCCCGACAGTGCCGAGATTAAGATTGACGTGGCGCATAATATCTCGCAGGAGAAGAGCCGCAAGGTGCGGTATAGAATCGGGGAGGGGGTCACGGGAAAGGTGATGCAGACGGGCAAGGCCATAATCGTGCCCAAGGTATCGCAGGAGCCGTCGTTCCTCAATCACTTCGAGCGAAGGAGCACCGCCGAAGGGGAGACGAGCTTTATATGCGTGCCCATTTCTATTGGACAGGATGTAATTGGGACGATTTCGATAGATAGGCTGTTCAACGAATCCATGTTACTGGACGAGGATATGCGGGTCCTGAGTATCGTTGCGAGCATGATCGCCAACGATGTCAAGGCGCGGCGGGAAGTTGCCATTCGGCAGCAGGAACTCGAGGATGAAAACATCAGGCTCCGCCATGAATTGCAGGACAGGTTTCGGCCTGAGAATATAATCGGCAATTCGAGCAGTATGCGCGATGTATATCAGCAGATTCACCAGGTGGCCGGCAGCGATACGACGGTCCTTATTCGCGGCGAATCCGGCACGGGCAAGGAGCTGGTTGCGCACGCGATTCACTACTCCAGCCGGCGAAGCAAGGGGCCGTTCATAAAGGTCAACTGTGCCGCCCTGAACGAGAATCTCTTAGAGAGCGAGCTTTTCGGGCACGAGAAGGGGGCCTTTACCGGAGCGATACAAAGCCGAAAAGGGCGGCTTGAGGAGGCCGACGGAGGCACGCTGTTCCTCGATGAGATAGGTGATTTTACGTCGGTTACGCAGGTCAAGCTCTTGAGAGTGCTACAGGAGCGACAGTTCGAGCGGGTCGGGAGCAATCAGACGCTGAAGACCAATGCGAGGATTGTCGCCGCCACGAATCGCAATTTGGAGAAGGCGGTCGATGAGGGCCGTTTTCGACAGGACCTTTACTATCGGATAAACGTGTTCGAGGTTTTTCTTCCTCCTTTACGCGAGCGCAAGGACGATATCCTGCTTCTGGCCGATTCCTTCGTCGAGCAGTACGCCGGGAAGATGGGCAAGGACGTTCGGCGCATCAGCACGCCCGCAATCAATATGATGGTCGCCTATCACTGGCCCGGAAACGTGCGGGAGCTGGAGAACTGTATCGAGAGAGCGATTCTGTTGAGCACGGACGGCGTAATACACGGGCATCATCTGCCGCCGACACTGCAAACATCCGACGCTTCGGATACCATCGGGACCGGGTCGCTCAAGGAAAGGCTGGATCTGTTTGAGCGGGATATTATCGTCGATGCCCTGAAGCGGTGTAACGGCAACGTAGCCGCTGCAGCTCGCGATTTGAAAACCACGCCCCGCATTATGGGGTACAAGGTCAAGGACCTGGGGATCGACTACAGACGCTACCGCAGGAGAAAGGGAATTTAGCCGTTCACGCGCGACTCAGCCGCCCGCCGTTTCCCGATGACGCCGAATACAGTTTCCACCATCTATAATCGGCGCGGTGTCTTGAAACGTGCATCCAGCTTGAAGAGTCGTGTCACCGGCAGATTCAGGACCGCCCATACTTCCAGCAATAGGGCGGAGCGGATCTCCTCCAAAATGATTGCGATACGCTCGCTATTGGCTGCAATAACGGTGAACCATATGTTGAATTGGTCGTTTCGCAGATAGCTGTGCGTTACCTCCGGGTATCTGCCGACGACCTGTGCCGCCTCGTCCACACGGTTGGCGGGAACGCTGATTGCCGCTAAGGTGCTCGAATAGCCGAGCTTCAGCGAGTCAAGACTCGCTCCCATTCGGCGAATTACGCCTTCCTCCAGAAGCGCCCTCACCCTCTGCCAAAGCTCGTCGCCGGAAATATTCAGTCTTTCGGCAATGACCTCGTATGGCCTCTCGCGCAGCGGAAATTCATCCTGCAACGCATCGAGAATGCGATAATCCAGTTCGTCCATACTGCTTTATCCACTTTCAGCGGAGTTTTTTCGACGCTGCAGAGCTGCCGGCCCGATCTCGCGGCTTTTGTTCGTGTAACCGCAAAGGGCCACGGGGGCTCAGCGTCCTGCGGACCTCCGGGCCATATTCATCAGATATGTGCTGAGCAGGCGGACTCCGAACCCCGTCGAGCCTTCGCCGGACGATTCGGTCGGCTTGGTGAATATGTCCGTCCCGGCGATATCAAGGTGCGCCCAGGCAGTATTTCCGACGAACTGTCCGAGGAATGCCGCGGCCGTGCAGGCGCCGCCCCACTTGCCGCCGATATTTCGCAAATCCGCAATCTTGCTCTTCATCTCCTTTGCATACTCATCGCCGCTGGGCATGTGCCAGACCTTCTCGCCGGAATCATCCGACGCTTCCTGCAAATGCTCTATCAGCTTATCGTCGTTGCCGAACAGCCCGGCCTTGTAATTGCCCAGCGCAACCATGCACGCCCCCGTCAGCGTTGCCATATCGATAATAACGTTGCACTTCTGTTTAACCGCCCACGCCAATCCGTCGCAGAGTATCATCCTGCCCTCGGCGTCGGTATTGAGCACCTCGACCGTCTTGCCGCTGTACGTCGTGACAATATCGCCCGGCCTATAGCTCGATCCGCCCGGCATATTCTCCGCCGACGGCACTATCCCATAGACATTCAAAGGGAGCTTCAACTGCGCAATGGCCCGAATGGTCGCCAGGACCGCTATTCCGCCGGACTTATCCAGCTTCATCTGGTCCATGTCCGACGCCGGTTTGATACTGATGCCGCCCGAATCGAACGTTATTGCCTTTCCCACAAGCCCGACCGTCGGTTTTCCCGCCGCCCTCGGACCGCCGTTGTACTTCAGGACAATAAACCTCGGCCCGCTCTTAGACCCCGACCCAACGGCAAGCACGCCGCCCATCCCCTTGGCCTTCAACTGCCTCTCGTCGAAGACGGTGCAGGTGACATTCCTCAACCTTCGAGCCAGCTTCCTGGCCTCCATTGCCAGCGCGGCCGGATCAATTACGTTGCCGGGCCGATTCGCCAAGGTCCTGGCATAGCTCTGAGCCCCGCCCAGCACAACGCCGTCGGCGAGGCCCTTGCCGAGCTTTTTTATCTTTTCCGAATCCGAATCAATAACCGTAACCTTCAACGACTTCAATCGACCGTTCTCGCCGCCGGTAACATACTCATCATACCGGTAGCTGCCGAAGTAAGCCCCCTCGCCAAAGACCCTGCCGACGGCCTCCGGGTCGAAC